>WQYX01000024.1 GCA_009781005.1 Polyangiaceae bacterium
CCGTCGCGAGCGAATCGAGGCTAGGGCGGAGCGCGAGGAGCCCGCGCAAGCGTACTCTTCGTACGTGCGCAGGCACCGCAGCGCCCAACCGACGAATCGATTCGCGCAGCAGGCTGGTAAACATGCTCTTAGTCAATTTCGGCCACGTATGCGCCGTCGGTCAAACCCGGATCTACCTCCCCCTCCCGAGCTCCCGTCGTTCACGGTCGAGCAAGAGCTGTCTGATGAGCCGCCCTCGGTTCTAGAACGGCACGCGGGCACGGGTCTTCAGCGCCATGAGGCCCCGCTCGACGACGACGCTATCGATCCCGATGCGGCCAAGGTCGTTCGAAGACTCGAGCGCGCGGGGTTTCAAGCCTATCTCGTCGGCGGCTGCGTTCGCGATCTCTTGTTGAGCGGCCGTCCGAAGGACTTCGACGTTGCGACGAACGCGCGACCCGATGACGTGCGCCAGCTCTTTCGCAACTGCCGCATCATCGGCCGGCGTTTCCGCCTCGCGCACGTTCTGTTCGGCAACGGCAAGGTCGTCGAGGTCGCCACCTTCCGCCGCAATCCAACGGAAAGCGACGTCGACGAAGACGAAGATCTCTTGATCCGAAGCGACAACGTCTTCGGTGAAGCCCACGAGGACGCGCTCCGTCGCGACTTTACGATCAACGCTCTCTTTTACGATCTCGATCGGCGTCAGGTCCTCGACTGGTGCGGAGGCATGCCGGACATCCGCGCGCGCAGCATCTGTACGATCGGCGATCCAACGGTGCGCTTTCGTGAAGATCCGGTGCGCATCCTGCGCGCCATCAAGTTCGCCGCCAGGCTCGATCTCGGCATCGACCCAAACGTGTATGATGCAATGGTCGCGCAGCGAGGCGAACTTGCGCGCGCCGCTCGTCCGCGCATCTTCGAAGAGATCCTGCGGCTCATGAGAATGGGCGCGTCCCATCGCTCGATGTGGCTGCTCTGGGAGATCGGCGCGATGGCAATCCTCTTGCCGGAGCTCTCCGCGTTCCTCGACGACGACGAGGCAACGAGCGGCGGCAGCGCGCGCTTCTTCAGAAAAATGAGCTTGCTCGACGCAAAGACGAAAGGCGCAGGCGCGCTCGACGACGTCGTGCTCATGACCGCGCTGCTCTACGATCCGCTCGAGGAAGCCGCCTCGGCTTCGCGTGACGTCGTCGGCGAAGTGAACGATTTTCTCGAACCGGTGATCAACCGTATCGCCATGCCGAGGCGCATCGCGGACGGCATTCGTCGGATCATGTTCATGGTGCCGAAGATCCTCGCGGGGCGTACCGGGCGCTTCGCTCGAACCGAGATGTTCCTGCCCGCGCTCGACGTGGCCGAACTCGTCGTTCTATCGCGCGGCAAGAGCATCCACGGAATCGAGGCGCTCCGTCGCGAAGCGTTGCCGCCTCCCGTGCCTGCGCGCGCTCGCGGCGCGCGGCGGCAGAGCAAACCGAACACCCCTGGCCGGCGCTGACCGCTTTCGATTTGCCGCGCCCCCTATTTGGCGAGGCGCGAATGCAGAAGCTCCGCGAGCGTTCGACACACGTCGACCGTCGTGAAGATGCCGACGACCTTTCCGTTCTGCATGACGACTGCGGAACCGTATTTGTGCTCGGCCATCGTTGCGACGACTTCGTCGAGCGGTGTCTCGGGCTCCACGGAGTAGACGACGCCGGCCATGGCATCTTCGACTCTGAGCGTGTTCGCATCGACGTCCTTCAAGGACTCGACGAGGTGCAAATCACGATCGGTCAATATTCCAACGAGCTTGCCTCCCGCGAGCACGGGAAGATGGCGGATCCCGTGCTCGCGCATCATGTCGTGCGCTTTCGCGACCGTCTGATCGACGCCGATCGAGTGCGGGCTCGTGGTCATGTGTTTTTGGATTCGCGGAATGGGCTTGCTCATGGCTCGATCATCAAGCATTGAGCGTGCTTTCGCGAGTAAAAAGAGCCTTCGATTTGGCGCCAGCAAGTTGCGGGCTCCCCTGGCGGCGCGCAGGAGGCCGGGCTTGCCCGGCCGACGAGCACCAGCCCAAGGGGAGCACGCGCGGTGAGCGAAGCGAGACGCGCGGAGGGGTCCCCTCGATTCGCTCGCGACGGCTGTCGAACTCGCTCTGAGAGCGCGGCGCTCGCGACGGCTAGGAAATGCGTTTTTACGCGGCGGTGATCTCGACGCGGAGCAACTTGCGACCGACGAACACGTAGTCGCCGTGAGAAAGTTCGCGTTCGCTCTTGAGGCGCAAGTATGTGCCATTGCGGCTGTTTAGATCCGTGAGGAGAAGCACGCTTCCGTTGTCCTCGAGACGGCAGTGCGCACTGCTCATATAGAGATCATTAGGGAAGTTGAGATCTCCGCCTTCGCGACCAATCTGCAATGTCGATCCGCGTGCGCATACGGTCATTCCGGGCGCCCCGCCTTGGAGTATCTGCGTAATGCGAAATGGACTCGGGTGCTTTGGCGACGAATAGAAATACGTGCCGTCCGCGCTCGGCGTGTCGTTCAACGTTGGTGACGATTCGAGAATGAAGACTTGCTCACCGGCCAGGAAGTGATCGCCCGGCTCTACTTCGACCGAGCCCCGCACCCGCAAATAAACACCGTTGAGCGAACCTTCATCGCGAACGACGAGCGCGCCGTTTCGGTAAAAGAAGTTCGCGTGCCGAGGTGACACGAACACGTCGTCCTGGAAGGCGACTTGCCCGTTGCGACCAACGATGTGTTTGTCTGAATTGAGCTGGTAGCTGAGTCCCTCGACGCCCTCTCCGCGAATGAGAATGAGTTTCGCTTTGCCTGGCGCCTGAAGCTGCCCGAAAAATTGCGTGCGAGCAGACAGGACTTCGGGGGGAACCGCACCACCGCATCGACCACAGAACTTGTGACCAAGCGGGACAGAGGTCGAACACGAACGACACACGAAGTTCTTCGCTTGATCCATAAGCTCCTCGACGGACTTGGCCCTGGGGGGGGTGAAGATACGACCGTGCGCAAGGGGACGCGACACCTTCTCGTGGGCCCTCGCGACGAATTCGATGGCGAGCGTATGCTGGCAAACTTCGCATACCTTGGCGCCGAGCCTCGCGTACGTATCGCAGCGCGCACAAACAATGCCGATTTCGAAATCCACGGCTTTCTAAGCTTACCAAAAAAATCTACTCCGCCGCGCAAGCAGGCAGCTCGATCGTCACCTCGGCGCCGACCACCGCATCGTCCTTCGTGAGATTCGCCGCCGATGCAGCGCCACCATGCGCCTCGACGATTCGCCTGACGAGCGCAAGACCAAGGCCCATCCCGTGCGCGCGAGGAGAGCGGGCGATATCGTCACCGGTGACGAATGCGTCGAACGCACGGGCGAGGATCGACACCGGAAAACCGGGACCTTGATCGCGCACCGCGATCTTCACGCGACCGCCATGAAGAGATACCTCGACCTCGATGGGGAGTTCCCTTGGGTGACCGTGCGCCCACGCGTTCGTGAAGAGGTTGTGCACAGCGCGACCGAGCAAAGCACTGTCGATCTCCGCGGTGACATCCTCTGCTTGGGGCATCACGGTGAGCTCGATAGGGCCACTCGTCTCCTGAGCAACGCGCGCGCGCAACCACGGGACCACCGACTGACGCTCGCCACGCAGATCGGCGAGGCCCGCGCGCGCCGAAGCGAGCAGATCGCCGAGGATCGCGTCGACCTCGACGAGCTCGCGATCGACGTCGTCGAGTGCCAGAAGAGCGCGCGGAGCCGTGACCGCGCGTGGCTCGGCCTCGGTCTGCTCGCGCGCGATCTCGATGGCGATGCGCGCGCGGCCGAGCGGTGAGCGAAGCTCGTGACTGATGGCGGCAAGGAGCTCGCGCTGTTCGACGACGACGCGCGCGATGCGATCGGCCATGCCGTCGAACGCCCGCCCGACGTCGCGAACCTCCTCTGCAACCCAACGGCGCGGCATCATGTCGATGCCGGTGCGCGCAGCGAGATTGCCGCCGCCGAAACGCGTTGCGGTCTGTGCGAGGTGTTCGAGCGGACGCGCGAGTCGCTTCGACACGCGCCGCGCTGCTGCCCCGAGCACGAGGACTGCCACGCCCAGAGCGACGAACGCACGCCATAGCTGCGGACGCGGGCTGTTGCGCAAGGCGAGCGCGCCAACGACCTCGCCGCTACGAACGACGGGGAAGTAAGCAACGTCCTTCTCGAAGATCATGGCGCCGGGCGCGGGAGGCACGCGATCTCCGAGCACGGCGAGGTTTCGCTCGATGTACAAATCGAGCCCCGTGGTTTCGCGGAGCTCGGTCACGTAAGCGTCCGCCGCTTGCGGATCGTCCCAGATGCGTGCGAGCCGGCGCTGCATGTGGCGCGAAATGATGCGCGCGGACGTCTCGCCCGACTCGGTGTTCGTCAGAGCGGTCGTCACGGCGCTCGCGACGATCGCAAGGACGATCGCGCCGAGGAACCAGAGGAGCAAACGCGCCTGGAGATTCCGAAGGTGACGAAACGCCCTCTGCCTGGCGCGAGAATGCGGAGTCACGTAGACCCGTTCGATGGAACTTCAGGCGCCACGCTCGCGAGCACGTAGCCGACGCCACGCACGGTCTTGATGAGGCGAGGTTCTTTGGGATCGTCCTCGAGTTTTTGGCGCAAGCGGCTCACGTGCACGTCGAGCGAGCGGTCCACCGACGGATCGTACGCTGCCGGTTTGTCCTTCGCTTGTGCAGGTTCGCGCACTTCGTTCGCGAGCTCCTCGCGCGTCACCGTCCGGCCCAGATGCCGGGCGAGCGCGACGAGGATGCGGAACTCGAACGACGTGAGCGACACCTCGACTCCGTGCTTGTGCACGGTTCGCGCGCCGACATCGATTTCGAGCGGACCGACCCTGAGGCGTTCCGGTGCGGCGTGCGCCATGGACGATCCGATGGAGGACAACGCCAAGGGGCGCACGCGCCTCAGCACGGCCCGCACGCGCGCCAAGAGCTCGCGCGGGTTGAACGGCTTCGGCACGTAATCATCGGCACCGATCTCGAGCCCCACGATGCGGTCCGCGTCGTCACCGCGCGCGGTGAGCATGACGACGGGGATATCCGCGGCAGCCGAGGCGCGGATCCGACGGCAGACTTCGAAGCCGTTGATGCCGGGGAGCATGACGTCGAGCAGAACGACATCGAAGGTCTTCGAGCCGAGTGTTGCGAGCGCGGTCATCCCGTCCTCGACATGCGTGAGCGTCACCTCGTGCGAGCCCATGTACTCCGAAAGCAGGCGCGCCAGATCGCGGTCATCATCGACGAGAAGCGCGTGAATCATGCTCGCCTCAATGCTCAAAAAGATCCGTTGGCGGAGACGGCCGCCTTTAGATGATTTCGCGCGCGAAGGGTGAAGGGGCCATCGGGGTGCGCCGTGATCCAAGCGCGAAACTGCTCGATCGACAAATCAAAGCGACCGGCGCGAAAGTATGCGACGCCGAGCGCGTACGCCGTCGGGTAGGCCGCGTCGATCTTGCCAAGGAGGCGAATCTTGTCGATGCGCCACAGTTCCGTTGCACGCGCGAAGTCTTCGTCTGCTCGCTCGCGCGCAGCTTCGGTCGTGGCGGCTCGGCGTCGAGCATCGAGCGCCATGCGCTGAGCGCTCGTGGGATGGGGATGTGCGATGTAAAGCGTGTAGAGTGCACGATGCTCGTCGAGCGTCAGCGCGAAGGCGGGCACCTGGTCGACGCCGGCAATCGCGTTCCAGACGACTTTGAAAGCACTTCGTCGCTCCGAGGGTGTGAGGACGACGCGGGCTCTTTCGACCCAGCCGGCGTCGCGCATGCGATCGATGAAGCCGCCACCGAGCTCCTCGAGATCGCGCGAGACGACACCAGCCGCTTCGAACCTTTCGACCTCGGCGAGAAAACTTGCGAGCTGCAACGCGCGCAGGGAGAGCAGATCCTCCACGGCGTCTTCGCGTGTTGCAAGCTTCGCTCGGGCGTCATCGATGGCTCGCCGCGCCGTCATGATGTCGTCCTCGGTTGCGTGCGTGAGCTGCAGGGCGTTGAACGCGCGAATGGCGCTCCCCATCGCGAGGACGTCGCCCGGGAGGCGCGTTTCGATGGCCCGCGCAGCACGCGCTCGGTCATCGCGCACCGTTCGGCCGAGCGTGCGCTCGTCGACATCTGGCAGAGGGATGGACGACGGCGCTGCCGCGCGCGGAAGCATGAGTGCGCCCATGATGACCGCGGCGCCGACAGGGATGAGCGCTAGCCACCGATCATTGAGTGAAGGCTTCGTGCGACCTTCGACCTTCGCGCGAGCGCGCGCGAGAGCACGCGCGACGCTCGGCGGAAGATCCGTCCCTTTTTTGTCTTCGCTGCCCACCCGTCAGATATCCGTGAACAGCGTCTCCATTGGAAATCGCGACTTGGGCAGATTGGCATTGAAGTCGTCCGCGCTGTGGTAGCCCAACGACACGAGCACGGTGCCCGTAAAGCCACGCTCGCGCAGGCCGAGTTCGTGATCGAGCATGTCGCTATCGAATCCTTCCATGGGCACGGCGTCTACCTCCAGCACCCCTGCGCCCATCAGCAGGATGCCCAGCGCGATGTAGGTTTGCTTCTCCATCCAGGCTTGCACGTCGCGGTGCGCGTAGCGGTGCATATCCGCATAACCAAAGAGCGTTTCGCGCCGTGTTTGCCGGACTTGCGTGGTGGGGAAGCGGCCATCGCGCGCTTCCTGCTCGAGGATGGCGTCGACGTGCGCGTCGGTGAGCGTATGCCGAGTGCACAGCACGAATACGTGCGAGGCGTTGACGATCTTGGGCGCGTTGTAGGCATAAATGCCGTGCGCGGCCTTTGCGATACGGGCTTTGCCTATGTCGGTCGATGCGACGACGACATGCCACGGCTGCAAATTGACCGACGACGGCGACAAGCGCAAAAGCTCGCGCAACTGCTCGATGAGCGGCGCGGGAATCTTGCGAGCGGGGTCATAGGCTTTGGTGGCGTAACGGGTGCGAGCGTAGGGGAGAAGATCGATCATGCAGAAGCCTCATACCATCAGCGGGATGTCTACGAGAGGCCCGGGCCTCTGGTGAACAACGTGTTGATCGAGGCCATGGGCAGCACCAACCGTGGTGACTCTGGCAGACGAATAAATCCATGCGCGCAATAGAACTTTGCCGCACGTTTATCGATGGCGTCGACGACGACCATCGATGAGCCGACGATGTCGGCGCTCTCGTAGGCCTTGCGGAGCGCGCGAACGAGCAGCGCTCCTCCCATTCCCTGCCCCTGTTGCGACGTCGCGATGGCGAGCCGCCCTATGAGCGTAGCGCTGACGAGTGGATAACGGGGCAAGTGCCTACGCGCCTCATTGGGTATTGCGCCGGGTGCAAGCCCGTATGCGCAAAGGGTGAAGGAACCGAGGATCGTGCGAGGCTCATCGAGCCTTACAAGAACGAACACGGCGTTCGCCTTCCTCCGGACGTCTTGGGAAGCCTGCGTCTTGAGATAGCTATCGAGGCTTTCGACGCCGCACGAGAAACCCGCGCGATCGTGACGCTTGACATCGAGCGGCTCGACGCGCAGGTCCTTCACGGCACTCATGGCTTACGGTTCGCTTGCGGGCCGAACGAATCATAGCTAGAGAGGGCTCGCGATCGCATGGGACTCGGATCGACACGTCGCACTGTGCTCATCACCGGGGCAGCCGGTTTTTTGGGCTCGCACCTCGCCGATCGCCTCCTGGCCGAGGGATTCGAGGTCGTGGGTCTCGACAACCTGATGACCGGAGACCTCGGAAATCTCCGCTCCGCGAGCCGCGAGCCGCACTTTCATCTCGAGATCGGGGATGTTCGTGAGACGCTCCACGTCTACGCCGAGATCATCTTCAACTTGGCCTGCCCTGCCTCGCCAGTGCACTATCAGTCCGATCCGTACGCCACGCTCACGTCCAGCGTCTTCGGCGCGATCCGCCTGGCCGAGTACGCGCGCCTCCGCCGCGTTCGCATCGTCCACGCGAGCACCTCGGAGGTGTACGGCGATCCGCTCGAGCACCCACAAAAAGAGACCTACTGGGGCCACGTGAACCCGATTGGCGAACGCGCTTGCTACGACGAGGGCAAGCGCGCAGCCGAGACCGTGCTGATGGACGCGCGGCGCGTGCACGGCGCGGACGTCCGCATCATGCGCATCTTCAATACGTACGGTCCGCGCATGGCGCTGAACGACGGACGCGTCGTCTCGAACTTCCTTCGCCAGGCGATCGAGGGTGAGCCGATCACCATGTACGGGGACGGCTCGCAGTCACGCTCCTTTTGCTACCAAAGTGATCTGATCGACGGGATTTTCCGGCTTGCGATCGTCAATGCCATCGAGCAGCCAATCGTGAACCTCGGCAATCCGCGTGAGATGACGATGAACGAGCTCGCGTTTGCGGTGATGAACGTTGCCGGCAAGGAGGTCGCTATCGTGCGAAAACCGCTCCCGGCAGACGATCCACGCCGCCGCTGTCCCGACATCACGCTGGCGAACAAACTCCTTGGTTGGGAGCCGAAGGTCGCCCTCGAACAGGGCATCGCCGCGACGTGCGCCGACTTTCGCGAGCGACTCCTTCCCGAAGCCAAGCCGGAGCAGCGATGAGCCCCAACGGCGCGGAGAAAAAGCACCTCGTCTCCGTGGTCATGCCGTGTTTCAACGAGAGACCCACGATCGTCGCCTCGGTGAAGCGCGTGCTCGACGCGCCGTTTTACAAAGAGATCGTCGTCGTTGACGACGGCTCGACCGACGGGACGCGTGACGTCCTCGCGAACGAGGTCACGAAGCTTCCCGACGTGCGCGTCTTTTACCAGCCGGAGAACCGCGGAAAAGGCGCTGCGCTCCACCGCGGCTTCGCCGAAGCGCAGGGCGACATCATCATCGTCCAGGACGCCGACCTCGAGTACGATCCGCACGATATCCCCGCGGTCGTTCAACCCATCATCGACGGCGACGCGGACGTGGTTTATGGCTCGCGCTTCCTCGGCGGCCCGCACCGCGTTCTCTATTATTGGCACTCGGTCGGCAATACCCTTTTGACGACCGTATCCAATATGATTTCGGACTTGAATCTCACGGACATGGAGACCTGTTACAAGGCCTTCCGCGCCGAGATCTTGAAGAGCCTTCACCTCGAAGAAGAGCGCTTCGGCTTCGAGCCCGAGGTGACGGTGAAAATCTCGCGCCACCCCGGGGTTCGAATTTACGAAGTGCCGATTTCGTATCGCGGCCGCACGTACGACGAAGGCAAGAAAATCGGCCTCAAAGACGCATTTCGCGCAATGTATTGTCTCGCGCGCTACGGGGTATTTCGAAGCAAGTGAAGGCGCCTGACGCTCGCCGCGGGGGTGACGGGAGTGACGGGCCACTCGCCGGGGCTTCCTTCTATATTGCGCTCGGAATCGGACTCATCATTTTGTTCGTCGTCCCTCATCAAATAGGCGGGGACGGCGAATTCCGATTTCAATCGCTGAGCCGATTTCTCGAGACGGGAAAGCTGGAGAGTGCTCGGTATTCGGTCGTTGGTCCGCTGCTGGCGACGCCGCTTTGGTTTCTCGGCAAAGCGCTGGGCTATACGCGAGAAGTAACGGTATTTTATAATGTAGTCCTTTTTGTCCTCGCCCTCGTGCTCCTTTCACGCGAACTCGAGGACATCGCGAGCCGCGCAACGCGGCGGCTGGTCGTCATCCTCCTCGTCTTTGCGTCGATGTTTCCGAATCACGTGACGACGTTTTATTCTGAGGTGTTCACCTCCCTCGCGGTGACGCTCGGGATCTTCTGGCTCGCGCGCGACAAAACGCTCGGGGGCTGGGCGGCGATCGTCCTCGGCGCGGTGAACACGCCGGCGAGCGTGATCGGCGTCGCGGCGATCGCGGCGCGCATGACGTGGCGAACCAAGAGGCTCGCGCACCTCGCTGCGCCGATCGTCGTCTTCCTCCTCACGCACGTCGAGTCGTGGATCGTGCGCGGGAGCTTCTTTCACACGGGCTACGAAGGTGACGCCGGTCCCAAGACGGCTCTGCCCTACTCCGGATTGCCAGGTTTCAGCTATCCGTTCGCGCTCGGCCTCATGGCGATTTTTCTATCGTTCGGCAAAGGCCTCATCTTCTTCGCGCCGGGGATGTTCTTCCCACCCGCGGCAGGAACATCGGAGCGTCTGCGCTGGATCCACAGGACGCTGCTCGCGTTCGGCGCTGGGCTCATCGTCGTCTACGCGCGCTGGTGGGCCTGGTACGGTGGCTCTTTTTGGGGGCCGCGCTTCTTCCTCGTCTTCTCGATCCCCGCATGCATCGCGCTCGCCACGAACCTCGCCGAGCCGCGTAACGAGCGGCGCGCGCCTTGGCGGACGCTCCTCCTCGCTTTCGTCACGCTCCTGTCTTTCTGGGTTGGCGTCAATGGAATCATCTTCGATCAGACCGGGCTCCGCATCTGCACCGAGAACGGCTGGGAGCTCGAAGCGTTCTGTTACTACGTGCCCGAGATGAGCGTGCTCTGGCATCCGCTGGTCGACTTTGAATCGGCGTCGTACCCGAAGACGCGCGTGCTCGCGGTGTTCATATGCATCGTGTGGATGCTCATCGGCGTGTGGACGGCGCGCGATCTGCTCGCGAGCCTTGGATGCTCCCTTCGCGAACGTGCGGCCACGATCCGCACGGCGTTGACCGATCTGCTCCGACAACGCTAGCCCGAGTCGGTCGCGACCGACCTTTTTGACCCCCTTGGGCTCCTTTGGGTCGGTCGCGACCGACCTTTTTGAACCCCTGGGCTCCTTTGGGTTGGTTGCAACCGACTCATTCGAGGGTTCGGGGTTCTTTGGGTCGGTCGAAACTGGCACCTTTCGACCCTGCTTGCGTTTCTGGGTCGGTCACGACCAGTTCATGTGACCGGGGGAAGCGGCTCGGTCGAGGCCGGTTCTTCGGCTGGTTCGGTTGGCTTGGCCTTCTTCACGCTTCGAACTTTGAGGCGCAAATCTGCGATGGGAGCGAGGGCACCCTGGGCAACCTTTGCCGCGAGATCTTCGTTCTCTACGGCCACCACGAGAAGCTTGGCATACGTGAGCAGCGCCGCGCGCGTCTCGCGCAGCGGTTCGGCCAAGGATTCGGGTGCGATCGCCGCAGGCTTCGCCTTCGTGATGCCGAGCCCGGCTCCATAGGCTGCGTGCCGCGCGCGCACCTGCGCAAGGAAAGGCGCTCCAGCGAAATGATCGATTTTGCTCGCGATCCCCTGCTCGGCGATGCGCTGGAAAATAGCAGCTCCCTCTGCCCACTGGTTTGCATATGGCAGCGTGAGAAATCCCATTCCGTGAGGAAAGAGCGTGCGGTGAATCTCGTCGGCTTCTGCCTGATCGCTCGCGAATTCCGGCGGCAGATCGGCATACATGGATAGCCGTCGCTCGAGGGCATGCCATGCGCGATCCATCGCGATATCGAGTGTGCGCGTGTTGATCTTCTCTTGCGTCGGCGCGATAGCGGCATGGATGGTTCGGAGTATCTCACCCTTTTGCCGTAATCGTTTGAGGGCTTTCGTTGCTGGTGGGTAGTTCACTCCCTTGCTTGCGGTAATCGTAGCGCGCACCAGTGCCACCGTGCCCCCGGCGGAAGTTTGCGGGATTGTTTTGTAGAGACTCGCGTCGAAACCGGTCATTCGTTGTGCCTCGCATCTAGGGTGGTACAGCGGATGAATGCACTGTAACAAATTGGGCGGGCGGGACACCATTCTTCCTTGATCCTGTTGCGATGTCGCGTCCGGCCGACGACCGTTGCGGCCACGAGAACAAACATGGCGTTCGGCTTTCTCCGGACATCGAGTGACTCGACGCGCAAGTCCTTCACGGTGCTCGTGGCCACCGTGGTGGGCTTCTTGCTGCATTCACCCATGCCCTCAACACATGGTGCGTTCGCTGGACGTACGCATCAACCGAAAATCGTGACTGCTGGGGAGTCGATCTGGATTTTAGTTCAGTAGTTGTGCTAGGCGGCAGTTCAGAGGCGATTTTTGAAGGACGTTGAGCGCGAATGGCTCCAGATGAAGTTCAACGGCGCCTTCAACGGGAAGCGTGGGGCAGCATTTCAGGACTGGTTCGCCGACATTATGGCCGCCGCACATCCGGGTGATTTTCAACGTGTACGCCCGTACGGCAAGCGCGGTGATTTGAAGTGCGATGGCTTCCTTCGTTCGAGAGGAATTGTGTACCAGTCGTATGCGCCTCGAGATGTGAAACTGAAGGAGCTCCTGAAGAAAATTGCGACCGACTTCGCAGGAGCGAAGGAGCATTGGAAGACGGAGATGAAAGGGTGGACGTTCGTCCACAATGATCCGGAGGGCCTGCCCGCAGACGCAGTCAAGTTGATCGAAGCGCTCCGTGCCGATCATCCATCGTTGACGTTCGCCGAGCTCACTTACGAAGGGCTCGAAACCCTCGTCCTTGAGTTGCCAGAGCCGGATCGTGTTCGACTCTTCGGGCGCCCACCAACCAGAAAGGACTTTGATACGCTTGGCTTCGAAGAGCTCGCAGTTGTGTTGGCTTACCTCGCTACCGCGGCAGCACCGACCGTCGATATCGAGATCAAACCGGTCTCGCCTAAGAAGCTTGAGGCGAACGCGTTGTCGGACGCAGCGGCAGGGTATCTAAGACTCGGCCGGCAGCGCGAACCACTCGTCGAGGAATACTTTGTGAAACATCCAAATCCATCATTCGGTGAGGACGTAGCCAACGCCTTCCGTTGCGAATATCAGCGCTTGCGAGCGCTGAACTATAACGCAGACAAAGTTTTCGCTGCCCTACAGGAGTTCTCGAGTGGCAATACACGTGGAGATCCAAACCACGAAGCCGCTGTATTATCGGTGCTCTCGTATCTGTTTGAACGGTGCGACATCTTCGAGTCGCCGGCCGAGATGGAGACAAGATGATCCTCCCGACAAAGCATCTCCGAGAGGATCGAGCGCTTCTCACCGTCGGAGCCGAGTTGCTCGATGGTCTACGCGAGCCCAAAACGGTGTCCCGTTTGTGGAGCGACTTCAGCAATGAACGCTCAAGCGGCGCGAGTCCAGTGACCTACGATTGGTTCGTATTGGCACTCGACCTTCTGTATTTGATTGGAGCGATCGAGTTTGCACGCGGACGTGTCCGCAAGGTGCCTCAATGATCCGATCCGTCACGAGCTCGCTCAACTCATTCAAAGCATTGCGCTTTCAGGGGGGTCTGGACATCATCCTCGCGCAAAAGAGTCCAGGTGCTAGCGATCGTCAGACGAGGAACGGTGCGGGAAAAACGAGCTTTGTAGAACTCGTACATTTCCTGATGGGAGGGAACTGCGGACTCGAACACTTTCTCCAAGAAGATGCGCTTGCAGCTCACTCGTACGCAATTGACTTTGACCTCGGGCCATCTCCAACTCAAGTGGAACGAGCACCAACCGAAAAGTCTCGCGTGGTCGTCATGGGCGGCGAAGATACAGCGTGGCCGCGCACCCCGAAGCTCGATAAAAAAACCGGGCATCTTATCTTGAAGAACAGCGATTGGGGGGTCGTACTCGGAACCAAGATGTTCAGGTTGCCCGCCGACGATGAAGACGACGAGACGTGTCGGTTCGGACCAAGCTTTCGTTCGCTCTTTTCCTACTTTGCCCGGCGGCAGAATGCTGGAGGCCTCGTTTCGCCTGAGAAGCAGTCCGAAAAGCAGCAGCCATACGATCAGCAGGTAGCGCTCTCGTACCTGCTTGGTCTTGACGCAAGCATTCCGCAGCAACTTCAGGAAGTCCGACAGCGCGAGAAGGCACTGAATGAGGTTCGCAAGGCGGCCAAGGAGGGAGCCTTCGGCGAGTTCGTGCCACGTGCTGCCGATCTCCGAACAAAGCTAACAGTGCACGAGGCACATCTGAACCGGCTCCGCGAGCAACTCGCCACATTCCACGTCGTCCCGAAGTACCGCCAGCTTGAAGAGGAGGGCGCGGAGATCACCAAACATCTCTCCGAACTCGTCAACGATAATCAGGTGGACCGCGAGCTCAGTCGCCGCCTCCAAGAGTCGATGCAGACAGAAACGCCTCCTCAGTTTGCGGACGTGCGCCGGGCCTACGGTGAGGCGGGCATCGTACTTTCTGGGCTCATTCAGAAGCGCTTCGAGGAGGTGCAACGCTTCCACAAATCGATCGTGGAGAATAGGCGCTCGCACCTTCAAGCCGAGATGGTTGCTGCCGAGCATCGAATACAGGAACGGGACTACGAAAAGGAACGGCTCGATCAGCGCCGCGCCGAGATTATGAGTATTCTGAAGTCTGGTGGTGCTCTCGAACAATTTACAAAGCTTCAGGGAGAGTTCGGTCGTCTCGAAGCGCAGACGGAGACGCTTCGAAAGCGGTTCGAAGCGGCAGAAACGCTTGAGCGGAAAGGAGCTCGGCTAGAAGTCGAACGTGCCCGCCTTCATCAGCGATTAAAGGACGACCATCACGAGCAGAAAGTGGCGATCGAAGAGGCGATCCTAGCCTTCGAGGACTTGTCCAACGCTCTCTGTGAGAAGGCCGGCAGCCTCACTGTGAGTGACACACCGAACGGACCGAGCTTCGAGGTCACGATCGAGGGTTCGCGAAGCAAAGGGATCAACAACATGCAGATCTTCTGCTTCGACATGATGCTGATGGAGCTGTGTGCTCGGCGACAGATGGGCCCTGGATTTCTGATTCACGACTCCCACCTCTTCGATGGCGTCGACGGACGCCAGATCGCGCATGCTCTAGAGGTCGGTGCGGATCGAGCATCGAAATTAGGCTTTCAGTATATCGTTACCATGAATGAGGATGCAGTTCCCCGCTCGGAGTTCCGAAAGTCCTTCAACTTTGACGAGCATGTCGTGGGCACTCGCCTCACCGATGCCGTTGATGGCAGCCTTTTCGGTGTCCGCTTCGAGTAGTGAAGCTGTGCGAGACCTCGTATACGCGTTGACCGCGTCAACTGCGCCTACAGCCCGGAAGGGAGCCCAAAATTCAGTACGCCCGGTCCGATTCGAACGGACGACATTCGGCTTCGAAGGCCGACGCTCTATCCAGCTGAGCTACGGGCGCGTAAAACTGGCAGAGATTACACGCAGTCGCGTGTGCACGCAATCATCAGAGCTTGCCGAGTGCTGATTCGGCGCGCAGCCGCCACACGACACCGAGCGCCTCGACAAAGATCCTTCGACTCATTTTCGATTTGCCGGCTGCGCGGTCAACAAAGACAATGGGTACTTCTTTTACGCGCATGCCCTTGCGTAGCGCTCGATACGTCATTTCAATCTGAAAAGAATATCCGTTCGAATGAATTGTATCGATATCAATGGCTTCGAGGGCGCGCCGCGAAAATGCCTTATAGCCACTCGTGAGATCTTTGACCCTCAAACCAAGAATGCTGCGCGAGTAAAGCGAGCCGCCCTTGGAGATCACGTGACGGCCAAGACCCCAGCCCTCCACACCGCCGCCGGGGATGTTGCGCGATCCAATGACGACATCGACTCCATCGTCGAGCGCCTGCACGAAGGCAGGCAGGTATTTCGCGTCGTGAGACAGGTCAGCATCCATCTCGAAAAAGCGATCGTAGCCCTCGGCCAACCCGCGCTTGAATGCCTGGATGTACGCCGTTCCGAGGCCAAGTTTGCCCGCGCGATGCATCACGTGGACGTGCAGATCCTTGCTCGCAATCTCGTCGGCGATGGCGCCCGTGCCATCGGGGGAGTCGTCATCGACGATCATCAGATGCGCTTCGGGACAAGCCGAACGTACTCTGTCGACGAAGCGGGGCAGGTTGTCTTTTTCGTTGTAAGTCGGGGTGACGATAAGAGTCTTTGCCATCGTACGAAGGGCCGGTGGAGATCCGGATGCCTTCTAGCACTTTTTTCGCGGTGCCGCGGAGAGTCGCAAACGCTAAACCACCACGACGTCGAACGACGGAGCTGCGGTGATCGTCTTCTTGACCTTGCAACCCTCGGCGGCGCGCGCAACGGCCGTGCGATATTTCTCCGGGAAGTCGCGAGGCAACGTGATCTCGATCGTGATTCGCTTGGGAAGCTTCGTGGTTTCGTCGACCTCGACGTGCTGCCGAAGCCCGAGGCCCGTCGTGTCGAGATTGCGTGACTGGCAGAAGCCGAGCACGAAAATGCCGGCGCATGTCGCGAGCGACGCAAGGAAAAGATCGAACGGCCCGGCCGCGCTGCCGTTGCCACCTGCTTCGACGGGTTGGTCGGTGTGAACCACATACGGCCCGACTTGAGCATCAACGCGTTTGCCGCCAGGAAATGTGACGAGGATGTCTTGCATGGGATCGTTGAGAGCCAGCATACCGCCGAAAGGATTCGTAGCGAGAAGGTCGCGCTCGGTGCAGGTGAATCCGAGTAGAATCGCCAGGTGGCATTGAAATCCCTGCGTCCGCCTGGAGCCTCTGAGACGCGCGGTTCGGTCGTGCCCAAGGCGCGACCGTCATCGCCGGCGGTGTCGGCTCGCGACGCTTCGCTCGTGCGCTTGGAAGGAGAGCTCGCCCATGAGCGACGTGTCGGCGTCGCCTTGCGCGAAGTGGGGCTCGCGCTCGGGACGACGCTCGATCTCGATCGGCTGCTCGAATTGATCCTCCAGAAGATCAATGACGCGATCGAAGCCGACCGCGCGACCTTGTATCTGCTCGACGAGCGAACGAGCGATCTCGTCTCGCGCATCGTCCAGGGTGGTGAGGTGCGCGCCATTCGACTGAAGTTGGGCCAGGGCATCGCAGGCCAGGTTGCCCAAACTGAGAAAGCCATCCTCGTCAACGCGGCCTACGACGATCCTCGGTTCAACCCCGAGCTCGACATGCTCACGGGTTACCGCACGAGGTCCATTCTCGCCGTGCCCATGAAAAATCTCATGGGCCGCACCATCGGCGTCATTCAAGTTCTCAACAAGCGCTCAGGCGACTTCACCGACCAGGACGCCGTCGTGCTCGCCGCACTCGCAACGCAAGCGGCGATCGCGATCGACAACTCGCGTCTGCTCCTGTCCGTCACGCAGAAGAACGCCGAGCTGCTCGACATCAAAGAGCAGCTCGAACACCGCGTGCAGGATCTCAAACTCCTCTTCGACCTCGAGAGCGCGATGGGGCGCGCTGCGTCTCTCGACGAGCTCTTCACGGGCGTTCTGACCGAAGCACTGCGCACCACCGGAGCCGTGGCCGGGGCGTTCGCGATGAAGCCATCGATCGGCGACGTCGTGCACGCCTACGTGATGCGCCACGATCATCCGCGGCTCGTGCGCTCGCCGATGAAAGCGGGCTCGGGCTTTACCTTGGCCGCCATGACCGAAGGCGACATCATTTTCACGAACGACGCGCAGAGCCATCCGAACCACGATCCGTCGCTCGATGCGCTGCTCGGCGAACCGTGTGAGGCCTGCATTGCCGTGCCGCTCGAGGGCGAAGACGGCGAAGCGATGGGCGCCATTGCGCTCTACAACAAGATTCCAACCGAGCGCGGCAAGGTCTTTACCGAGGAAGACCGCGCACTGATGTTGCTCATCGCCGCAAACGCATCGACTGCCGTTCGCCTGCAACTCGCGCGCGAAACGCGCGAGCGCGAGGAGCGCCTGGCCACCATCGGGCGCCTGCTCTCGGGCGTCATCCACGATCTCAAGACGCCGCTCGGCGTGATCAGCGGGTACGTGCAGCTCATGGCGGCCGCCGACAAGCGCGCGGTGCGCGAGGAGTACGCCGAGCTCGCGCTCACCCAGTTCGATCATATCGGCGCCATGCAGCGCGACGTGCTCGAGTTCGCGCGCGGCGAGAAGAGCATCCTCATTCGAAAGGTGTATCTTGCAAAGTTCTTCGCCGAGATCAAAGAGCAGCTCCAAACCGAGCTCGCGCGCGCCGGCGTGGAGCTCGTCATCGAACTCGGCGACCGAGGCACGGCGCGCTTCGACGAGGGCAAGATCACGCGCGTCATCCACAATCTCGCGCGCAATGCGGCTGACGCGATGGCCGACAAGGGCGGAAAGTTCATCATCAAGGTTACGCGCGAACGTCGCGGCGACGGTGAAGCCTTGGTCTTGACGTTCTCGGACACCGGGCCAGGCATCCCAAGAGAGATCGAACACCGGCTCTTTCAATCGTTCGTCACGAGCGGGAAAAAAGGCGGCACCGGCCTCGGCCTCGCCATCACACGGCGCATCGCCGAGGAGCACGGCGGAACGATCACCGTGCACTCGTCGAGCAAAGGCGCAACCTTTAAGTTGCGCCTCCCGCAAACCGAGGTCTGAGACGCATGCATTCTGCACGATTGTTGCTCGTGACACTCTCCGCGGCGTTCGCCCTGTCGTTCTCGGACGCTCCTGCGCACGCCGAGCCGTATGATGAGCTGCCTCCGTGGGCAGAGAACGGGGACTTGCCCGTGCCGTCGTGGGCGCGATCGGTTGCGCCGAACAGAGCGGACGCGGCGATCTACGCAAGGCCGGGCAGGCTGGATGCGCGACGTGGCAGCGCGCAGCTCGGCGCGCGATTGCCTCTTTACGCAACGCTTCGTGCGAACGGTTGCCAGGGCCGATGGCTCGAAGTTGGTCCGCTCGCATGGATCTGTTCCGACGTCGCGGATTACTCCGCAGACGATCCAGTCACGCCATCGCTCCACGCAGCACACGCACTTCCATCGCTCGACGCTACGCCGGACGACGATGGCCTTCCGTATCGGTATTACTTTGCCGGTCCCGACGGCGCGTCCGGCTTCATGAACCTCGAGACCGCTCTCGACGACGCGCCGGATCTAGATCTCGAGCCAGGCTTCGCGGTCGCCATCGTCGGAGAGCAATCGGCGCATGGCGAGACGTGGGGCAAGACGAAGAAGGGCCGATGGATCGCCATGCGCGAACTCATCGCCGCCCGGCCTTCGACATTTCACGGAGAGCTCCTCGCGGGAGGCGCACTCGACTTTGCATGGATCTCGGCGGACAACGCAAAAACCTTTGCCGAGCCAAAGCCCGGCAAGCCAACGGGCTCACGCGCGCGCTTCGAGCGCGTCACGATCTACGAAAAAGAGACCGCGAAGAGCGACGTGATGCTCCGCGTGTCGGAGGACTCCGCGCCCGCGGTGTGGATGCGCGCGCGGGACTTGTCGAGACCCACGATCAGCACGCCGCCCGTCGAGGCCGGCGGCGAGACATCGAAGGAGCGCTGGATGGATGTAGATCTCACGCAACAGACGCTCGTGGCCTACGAAGGCACAACTCCGGTCTTCGCAACACTCGTGTCGACGGGCAGAGGACCTGCGGGCAGCGATTTTGCGACCAACGTGGGCACGCACCGGCTGTGGGTGAAGATCTTCACGACGAAGATGGACAATCTCGACCAGGAAGACGCCACACACCACTACGATCTCGAGGATGTTCCGTACGTGCAGTTCTTCGACAAGGCGATCGCTCTGCACGGCGCGTTCTGGCACGGCGACTTCGGACACGTGCACAGCCACGGATGCGTGAACCTCTCGCCGCTGGACGCTCGCTGGCTCTTTGCGTTCACAGAGCCGCACTTGCCACTCGGATGGATCGCCGTGCTACCAACGAAGCTCGAGCCGGGCACCGTCATCCGGGTTCGATGAGAGCAATTCGCTCGCGACGGCTGGTAAACATGCTCTGAAAATTAGGAATCCAATGAATTCGTCGATCTACGCGGTGCTTCTGTTGATTGCCTCCAATGCGTTTATGACCTTTGCATGGTACGGACATCTACGGATGACGGAGTTCGCTTGGTTTCGCGCCCTGCCAATCATCGGCGTCATTCTGTTTAGCTGGGGCATTGCCTTTTTTGAATACTGCTGCCAGGTGCCCGCAAATAGAATCGGCTACCAAGGAAACGGCGGACCGTTTTCCTTGATACAACTGAAAATCATTCAAGAAGCCGTCAGCCTGGGCGTTTTCGTCGTCATCACGGTTTTGCTTTTTCGGACGGAAACGTTTCGCCTCAATCATATCTTGTCGTTCCTCCTGATTTTGTGCGCGGTGTATTTGGCATTCAAGAAATAGGGCACGTCCTCATGGCCGATCTTTCGTTCTCCGCCGCGACGATCGCGGATCTCCGGTTGCGTCACTCCCACTTCCTCGCCACGCGCCTCACGGACGAGCGCGCTCGCGAGGATTTCGTGCGATCGTTCGACGGAGCCTACGATCACGTCGTTGGGCAGCGCGTATGCGACGTGATCGATCCGCACGCGCTCGCCACCGGCATCATTGCACTCTGCACACAAAAGAACGTCGCTCGTTTCGGCGCGCCGATCGGCCATGACGTGCATCGACGGGTGCTCGCGGTGCTGAAAAACGACAACACGAAAGTTGGCGCCTACGTCCCCAGGGCGGCACGCGCCGCCATCGACACCATCGTCTCGCAACCGGCGCTCATTCCCGAAGCACTCATCCGGCGCATCTTCGATCAAGAAGCTGCCGAGGAAGTCTTGCGCGACGTGCTCTACGACGCTCTCCGTGAGTTCAACGAAAGCGTCAATCCGTTCTTCGCGGAGTGGGGTCTGCCCGGACTACTCAAGCGCTTCATGCCCATTGGCGCGGGCACCTTGCTCAAGTCGCTTGGCTCCGTGCGCGCCGAGTTCGACAAGCGCCTCGATCCCGAGATACGCAGATTCCTCCTTGGTTTCTCGCGCAACGCGAAGGTCAAGATCGCAAACTTCGTTGTTGCGCACGGCTCGGATCCCAAGTTCATCGCGCTTCGCAAGAACATCGCGCTCTTCATCTACGAAGAGACGCTGGCCGAGATCGTCTCGTGCGTAACCGACGACGTCTGCGCCGAAACTGACCGCGCCATTGCTGCCGTGGTCCTCGAGGTGGCTGCGCACGAAGAGCCACGAAAGCACCTTACCGAGGCGCTCACCGCGTTCGTCGACGAACACGGTGACAAGACCATCGGCGCATGGCTCAACTCCCTCGGGATCACCGAGCGACCCGATCTCACGCCGCTCGCCGAGCTCCTCTGGCCGCACGTTCGCACGCTGCTCACGAGCCCACCAGCGCGCGCGTTCATCGAGAAGATCAGCGACGAATTTTTCTCGAGCCTTGATAGTGAACGTGTTCTTGGCGCTTAAGCGCAAAAGCCCGCATCGCACGAGGCGAAGCGGGCTTTTACGTGTGCATCGCGGAAAGGGTTACTTGCTGGCCAAACCCTGCAGGAAGAACGCGATGACGAAGCTGAGAAGAACGAGCGACTCGATGAGCGCGAGGCCGAGAATCATCGGCGTCTGGATGCGTGCCGCGGCGCCCGGGTTGCGTGAAATGCCTTCGAGTGCGGCCGCGGCTGCTTTGCCTTGACCCATGGCTCCACCCAAAACGCCGAGGGCGATGGCGAAGCCCGCGCCGGCTGCCGCCCACGTCTTCACGTTGAATTCGTTGGCGCCGCCCGCATGACCGGCCTCCTGGGCGAATGCCGCGAGAGGAACGAGGAACGCGGCGACGAAGGTGAGAGCAGCGGTGCCCAGCTTGCGGTTATTCATCGTAACAACTCCTGTTTGGAAGCTCTCTGAGAGGTATTGGCAACCCGATTCCGGGCCATGTTTGCTGCCGAGACACTCTGCCCGGCGGAGAAATCAGTGGACGCGCTCTTAGTCGGTTTTCGGAAGCGTGGCTATGGAAAGATCTTTTTCACGAGAAGACGTTAAGCGTGGGCCTTACCGCCATGGGCATGGCCAGCCTCATGGCCGGTCTCATGATGGTGATGTTCGTCGTGAACTTCGGTGGCAAGCGTGATGTAGATCGACGTGAGCAGGCAAAACACCAAGACCTGAACGACAACGACGAGTGTGCCGAGAATCATGATGGGGATCGGCACGAAGAGCGCAAACGCGCCGAGCGAAATTGACACGAGAAGATGGTCGACCGCCATGTTCAGCATGAGACGAATGCTGAGCGTGAAGGGACGGATGATGAATGTCGAGATGAACTCGACGACGAAGACGATGATGTTGATGGGCAGTGCGGCAATGCCCAACCACGGACCGGCGAGGTGCTTGACGAACCCGACGCCTTGCGCCTTGAAACCATAGAACGTGAAGGATACGAGCACCACGAGCGCGCAGCCGATGGTGATGTTCCACGTAGAGGTCGGCGGCATGAAGCCGGGAACGAGACCGAGCGAGTTCGAGAACAAGACGAAGACAGCGGCCGTACCCACGACGGGGAAGTATTTCTTCGCCCGGGTCGGCCCCATCATGTCTTTCATCATGTTGTAGAAGTAACCAATCACGAGCTCGAAAAACGTCCGCAGCGAGAGCTTCTCGTCGGGGATGATGGACTTCTCGTGATCGGTGAGCTGCGGCTTCACGATTAGCGCCAAGACGATCAAGAGCAACGCGACGAAGAGACTCGCGATGAGCGGCTCAGCCCCGTGCGCATCCACCGGCTTGTGCCCGAGAGCCGTGACGCCGAAGTTGTGCATGTTCTCGCCAAGAGCAGGGAACATGGCGATCAAGTAGCTAAAGAACGACGTGTGCTCGGGCATGCTCGCAGGACGCTCCATAACACGAAGCAAAACGCTCATGGAAAAATAAGAAATCGATAAAATTGCACGCGCGGCGAGCGAAGCGAGACGCGCGGTGGGCCTAGCGTGGTGAGAGCGCCGTCGCGAGGGTGCTCACCACGATGCCGAGGGGCATCGCGCCATAGCCAACCACGAACGAGATTGGTTCGGCGATCTTTCGAGCCAACAACAACCAGATCACGCCAAAAAGAATGAAGATCTTCAGGACTGCAAACACGCCCCACACGAGGCCTCCACGCTTGCCTTCGCGTTCGTGGACCGACGATTCATCTGCAGTCTCGCCGTGCTCATCGTGTGCAGGAGTGCTCGTCGCGCCGCCGTCACTCGCGTTCTTATCCGGTGGAACGATGAGCGACGTGATGATCGCTCGCATGGCAAGCAAGTTCGCAACGGCGACGACGGCGCCAAGAGCTACCGAGAGAGAACTCCGTGCGCCCTCGATCACGTAAGCGGCGAGCGTAAGACAAAGACCGATCCCCGCCGCGAAGATTGCGGCGGTCGTTGCTCCGTTGTTGGGACGCGCGCTGGGCGTCCTCATCACGGCGTTCCCTTTGGCGGCTCGTCGTCGTCGTTTTCCTCGGGCGGAGCCCACGGATCTTCGCCGCGTTCGAGACGCTCTTCGTTTTCGATGTCGCGCTGCATTTGCTTGGCCGCAACGAACAGCGTGCGGAAGCCCGCGTAGCAGCCGATGAAAAAACCAACGATCGCGAGGAAATGCGTGTCGAGCTTGCGATCGAGCCAGCGGCCGCCGTAGTAGCCAACGGCGATGGACGCGAGCAGCTCGAAGCCGAGGGAGCCATACCGCCCAAAGGCTTTCATCCCTCGCATCGACGCCATCGACGTGCCTCTCAAGCACCACGACTGCGCATCGTCAACCGACGTTACGTGCAATCTGCAACCATATGGTTGCGCGGCATGAATGTCATTCTGCTCGCGCGCTCTTGTTTTCATCGGCTTTCCGGTAAACTGTTTTTCGAGGTGGCTCATGCGTCTCTTCCAGATCGGTTTTTGTTGCGCGTCCGTTGTCCTTCCAGCGAGTGCCTTTGCGCAAACACCCCCTCCGCTCCCTCCGCCCGAACCACAGACAGCGCAACCTCCGCCACCGGCGCCGTCCGATGCGGCGCCGTCGCCGCCGCCAAATCAGCACGTCTATTCGCAGCCGCAGTATCAAACTCCTTCCGCGTACCCGCCGCCGCCACCGCCACCTCCCCCACCTCCCCCACCTCCCCCACCGTACCCGCCTCCGCCGCCGCGCGCGCGGACCCGTCTTTACGCGCCGGCGAACGGCGAAGCCGGCGGGGAGACGCGCGCGCCAAAGTATGCACTCTGGGCTGGCGCGCGCCTCAGCTACATAGGCTTCGGCGGCAGCTTCTACGATAACTCTCTTGGCAAGGCCGAGACCTCGGGCAACTTCGTCGGCACCGGCGTTGCGCCAGAATTCGATATTGGCGCTCGCATTTCGTATCGCTATATCCCATTCGCTTTCTGGGAGCACGGCTTTCTTGCCCCCGGGCACCGTTTCCAAGGGGATAACGCTACCGCGTCCACGGACTACTACGGCGTGGGTTTTCGTTTCCTGAGCGGCGACGTCAACTCCGTTGCGTTTCTCTCCGAAATCGCGATTGGCGAGCGCGTTATTTCGGTCACGAGCAACGGCAGTACTTTCAGGATGAGGGGAATCGAATTCTTCAAGCTCGGATTCGGAGCGGAGATTCGCATCCATTCGGTCTTTACCATTGAACCGGTCCTCAGCATTTCTACCGGAATGCTCACCGATACGGAAGGGACGGTGAAGTTCAGCGCCAACGGGTCAAGGGATGGCATCACGCAGCCAGACTTCAGATACGGCGACACGATTAGCGACAATCGCGCTTACATCATGGTGAGTCTCGGAGTTGGGGCGCACTTCGACGTGTTTGGCAAATAACCACCAAAGCATCGAATAAGGGGCGGCCACAGGGGGCCGCCCCTACGAACGCGTTCTGTCGGTTGTAGGGGCAGGCCCCAGTGCCTGCCCCGCGTCGCGCGTCTTCCCCGAGGCCCGGGCTAACCGTGCACGTGGCGCGTGATGGCAACGCGCTCCGCGATCATGAGTCGGAGTTTCGCAAGGGCACGCGCGCGATGCGAGACGTGGTTCTTCTCGTCATCAGACAGTTCCGCCATGGTGCGATCGCCACCCTCGACCACGAAGAGCGGATCGTAACCGAAGCCGCGGGAGCCGCGAGCGGATCGAATGATGTGCCCTTCGCACACACCATCAACGATCACGGGTGCGCCGCCGTTGACGAACGGATCGATCAGCGCCAGTACACAGCGAAAACGCGCTCCGTACGATGTTGCATCGTCTGCGATTCTGCCGAGCGCGGAGAGAAGAGCCGCGTTGTTTTCGTTGTCCGTCGCGTGTTCGCCTGCAAATCGCGCCGACCGCACGCCGGGTGCACCGCCGAGAGCATCGACTTCGAGGCCCGAGTCGTCCGCGAGCGTGAGCATCATGGTTGCTTCGGCAACAGCGCGTGCTTTCTTGATCGCGTTTTGTTCGAAGGTGTCGCCGTCCTCGACAACGGAGAACTCGTGCTGAATCACGTCGCGCAGCCCGAGCACTTCGATGTCGAGTCCCGACAAGAGCGCACGAAACTCTTCGAGCTTGCCTCGGTTTTGCGTTGCAATCACGAGCGGACGCGCCATTCGCTATTTCTCCTCATGAGTGAATGAGAAGCGCGGACAGATCGACGCCCGCCGTTGCGAGCACCTTCTCCTGCGCGCGCGTCAAAGTCTCAATGCCGGTGAGCGCCAAGTCCACCATGCGCTGGAACGCGCGACGCGCGACCGGCGCACCCTCGGCCGTGCCCTGCACCTCAATCACGGCGCCCGAGCGCGTGGCAACGAGGTTCAGATCCACGTCGGCCCTCGAATCTTCGCGATAGACAAGATCGAGTGCGAGCTCGTCATCCAGCAAACCAACACTCACCGCTGCAACGGGTTCACGCAGCACGGGCACCTTGAGCATGCCCGCTCGCGACATCTTCGAGAGCGCAAACGTGAGCGCAACGAAGCCACCGGTGATCGATGCCGTACGCGTGCCTCCATCGGCCTCGAGCACGTCGCAGTCGATCGCGATCTGGCGCTCGCCGAGCTTGTCGAGGTCGACGGCAGCGCGCAAGGCACGCCCGACGAGGCGCTGGATCTCTTGCGTGCGGCCGCTCGGTGCTTTGCCGCGGCCATCGCGGCTTTCACGGCGCACCGGATTCGAACGCGGATGCATCTGGTATTCGGCGGTGATCCAGCCTTTGCCTTTTCCTTCCATCCACGCGGGGACTTTCTCGTCTACCGAGGCCGTGCAGAGTACAACCGTCGATCCCGCGCGATAAAGCACGGAGCCTTCGGCCATGCGATGGAAGCCAGGGATCATTTCAACGGGTCGGAGCGCATCGAAGGCGCGACCATCGGGGCGAGAGCTAGCCATGACCTCTATTCTAGACCGCTTTCAAGTTGACGCGTCTAGACCGCTTTCAAGTTGACGCGAGGTCGAGGCGGGGCCGAGGAGCGGACCGGAACAGCCTTGTATGGCTTTGAGGACCGCACCGCAGGCCCCAACGATGAGATCGCGGCAAATCGAAAGCGGTCGCGTCCCCAAATACAAATCGAGCGTACCACCTCGCCCTTGCACGAGAATGATACGCATCGATTTGATATCAGCTCAGGCCGCGTTAGAACGAGATGGGGAGGTCGGCGAAGATGATATTGAACGGAGCCAGATCCGGATTGGTATCGGGAGTAAGGAGCCCCTTGGACATGGGCTTGTCGAGACCGCGGATATAAGCAACGCCGGGACGAGCAACAATGGTATCGCTGAAGGCGATCCTGGTACGCAAACCAACTGCCCCGGTGAACTGATCTTGCCTCACGGTATCCGTGACTCTGGCTGGTTGAGCATTGCTCAGCCAGCGTTGGTAGCGAAGCTCCACGCTGGCGGTGAGCGCCGGCAGGATCGCGTAACCGAGATGCGCGCCGGCGGACGAGTTCCAACGAGTGTTATCTTGCTCGTAGGCCTTCGTTGGATTCCCGTTCGCATCGTTCGGACCGGGCGCACCACCGCGCGTGCGTTTGAGATAAACGATCGTTCCTTCGATCTGCGCCGTGAGGCCATGGCCAATATACGCGAGACCTACACCCACCATGGGCGTGACGAAGTTGACGCCATAGAGCGCATTATCGAGTCCCGACCGGGCGTAGATGGCATTGCTTGCCGTCTTGTACTCAGGACTTGCAGTATTTCCGCCGCCGCCAGCGCCCATCGGGATGTTCGTTCCCACGAAGATGGGCAGGCGGACTCCCGTGGTGAGCTCGGGCGTATACATAAATCCAAACACTGGATTATAAAACGCGCTTACTTGCTTCGTATCCTTTTGCGCATCGTAGGCATACGAGATCTTACCTAAGAACGCCAAATCCGGAATAATCTTATACGATAGGGTCAAAACCGCGGGGACGGTGACGCCTTTGTCGTGCATGGCAACGGCGGCATCGACGCGAACCAACGTGCTCGCCATGGCACTGCGGAGACCCCACGGAATGGAGTACACCGGCTTCTTCTTCGGAGGAGGAGCCTCCGCCGGCGGCGGCGCAACGCCTTGATCCGGAGACGGCGCCGTCGCAGTTGCCGAAGCATCTGCGGACGGAGGGGGTGCGGTCGCTGAGGCATCGACGGACGTGCCCACGGATGGCACCGTGACGGTCGCCGAAGCGCCCGCGGACGGCGCGGCGGTTGTCCCCGATCCCGTGTTCGGGCCCGCGTTCGGAGGTGGTTCCCCTTGTGCAGCAGCCTGTGAGGCGAGCGCGAATAAAATACCAAATACGCTCGGCGCGATGATTCTAACTTTCATAACACGATCCCTTCCTTAGAAGTGGGAATAGAGACAACGCAATTCGTGCAACTTCGAACCGGGCGATGTCCCGTTTAATGAACCATTTTCCGCCGCTCGAGTTCGGGCAGCAATGCGGTTTTCGCTTCTCCAAGACCTTCGGCCTGGGCCACAACGACTCCGTTCTCGTCGAGGAGTGAAATCCGCGCCGAGTGACTGAATTCACCGTCTTCGAGCTTTCGATATTGAAAGCCGAGAACGGCTGCCAGATCCCGCGCTGCGTCATCGGACGGAGCCACCGTCATCTTCCAGCGAGGGAGGTTGACTTTAAGTTTTTGCGCCATCGCCATAAGCTGCGCTGGCGTGTCCCGCTGCACGTCGAAGCTGACAAGCAAAACGCGCACGTTGTCCCGCACCGCAGGCGGGACGTTCTCCTCGAGGACCTTGATGTCACGAACCAAAAGCGGGCACGCAGCGGGACACGTCGCGTAAAACATGCTCACGACCGTGGGATGCCCTCGAAACACATCGAGCGGCACGGTCTTCCCATCTTGGTCCGTAAGCTTCATCTCAAGCTGATAAATAGACTCCCCCTTGGGAGGGGACGACTCCATCTTCGGAAGCGCACTCGTGGTCCCCACGGGGACCGAAGGAGCGTCGCCTCCGACAGGCGCCGCAGTCTCACGCTTTGAGCATGAGGCAAACATAGAGAGTGAGATTAACCCGAATCCAAAAAGCCGCGCAAGGCGAATCATCATGGGAACCCCTTCTTCGTGGTGTCGCTCATGTCACGTGCGCCGCGTGTGTCGCGAGCGCATCGGAAGCCGAGATTGGCCGTCGTGTAGTCCCCGCGAAGAGACGCCCGGAAAGCGAATCGCATGTACGCCCCGTAATCGTATTTGTCGCTCCCTCGAAGGGAGCTACCACCGCAAACGAAGGCCTCATCCGTGCGCCGGCCGTCGCTTGCAGTTCGATTATTGAAATCGAGCACCCACTCCCAGACGAGGCTGTGCATGTCGTAAAGACCCCAGAAATTGGGCTTCTTCTTCCCAACCGCCGGCATGATCGCGGGTGTAGGCTCCGCGTACCAAGCAAGTATCTCCGTGCGCCGTGCATCCGGATCGGCAACTTGCGAGTTCTCATCGGCGGCGGCTGCAAGCTCCCATTCGTTTTCCGTTGGGAGCCGCAACCCACGTGACGCACAATATGCCTTTGCCGCAAACCAACTGACGCGCACGACGGGCGCGTTTTCAGGAGCACGGGGGCCAGGCTCCGTCGGTGAGGCCCAATCCATCAAGTAGTGAGCGTCCGCGAAGAGTCTGGGGATAGAGTCACGCCGCCATTTTTGATGATTCGTAACAAATGCGAGAAAGTCGCGATTCGTCACCGGCGTCTTATCGAGAAAGAAGCGCGCCACCTTGACGTTTGCCTCTTCCGGGGTTGGCGGATCGAAGGCCTTCAAGATAGCGGGGCCAACCGCAACCATGCTCGGGGGAGGCATTTCGGTGCGGGCGCCCGACGCGGTCGCGGCTACCGCGATAACGCCAAGCGCAAGACCGATGCCTCTAAGAGCGTGTTCGACAGCCTGCTGCGCGAATCGATTCGTCGGTTGGGCGCTGCGGTGCCTGCGCACGTACCACAACGTACGCTTGCGCGGGCTCCTCGCGCTCGCGACGGCTGTAGAACACGCTCGAACCCGAACCATGATGCGCATGCGCGCTCTCCTCGCTTACAACGCAACTCCGTTCGCTGAATTTGAAACGTCGTTCGCGACGTTTCCCGATGAGAACAATTTAGTTTCTAACTCCTTTTGGCTTGGAAATCACTTTGCTGCACCAGGTGGCCGCTGGGTAGCAGCGCGCACGGCAGCGACTTCCGCCTTGCTCACCGCATCTGTTGCGTTGTTACCCCACGAACTACGGACGAACGTGAGAATGTTCGCGATGTCGTCGTCCGGCAAATTGCTTAGCGGCGCCATGGTGGAATTAAAGACATTCCCGTTGACCTTGATCTCGCCCGTCTTGCCGTTGATGACATGGTCAATGACCCGCTTCTTGTCAGCCATCAAATAGTCGCTCTTCGCGAGCGGGGGGAATACGGTGGGAATTCCTTGGCCGTCAGGCTGGTGACAAGCCGAACACGTCCCAGCAAAGAGCTGCTTACCCGCCGCGATTTGCAGTTCGCGCGTCAACTTGCCCTTTGCGTCGGCCTCAGCCGCTTCGGCAACGGCGCCAGTCCGCGCTGCTTTGTCGCTGAGATAAACCGAGTCAATCTCTTTGCCGCTGTAAATGCTCTTGTCCTCTGGTCCTTCAACCTTGAGCGTACCAAGTGCACCCTTGTTGAAGGCGCGAAGAATGGAGTGATCGACGAGCACGTACGTGCCGGGAACCTCGACCTTGAACTCCACGACGGTCGAGCCACCTGCTGGAATGAGGGTCGTCTGCACTTGCTCCTGCGGGTGAACGCCGCTTTCGGTGTAGACCCTATCGAAGATCTCGCCAATCACATGGAAGCTCGACACCATGTTCGGACCACCGTTGCCGACGAAGAGGCGGACTGTCTCGCCCACCTTCGCCTTGAGCGCCTTATCGCCAATGAGCGATTCCTCGGCACCGTTGAAAACAACGTACGTGGGACGCTCGTCGATTGCTTTTTGCATGTCGAACGGCTGCAAACCTTTTTCGCGATACTTGCCGACCGTATAAAAGTCGTTCTGCATCACGTAGTACTCGCGATCGACGGGAGGCAGGCCACCCGGCGGCTCTACGAGAATGAGTCCGGTCATGCCGTTTGCGACGTGCATGCCAACCGGCGCGGTTGCGCAGTGATAAATGAAAAGACCGGGGTTCTGGGCGCGAAAGCTAAATTGCGATTCGTGGCCAGGTGCCGTATTCGAACTTGCGGCGCCGCCACCGGGTCCGGTGACCGCGTGAAGGTCGATGTTGTGCGGCATCTTGTTGTCTGGGTGATTGGCAAGATGGAATTCCACCTGATCACCCTGGCGAACACGAATGAACTTTCCGGGTACCTGTCCGCCGAAAGTCCAAAACATGTATTTGACGCCATCCGAGATCGGGAGCTCGACTTCCTTGACCTCGAGTCTCACAACGACCTTCGCTGGCGGCCGCTTGCCAACGGGAGGAGGGACATTTGGCGCGTGCGTGAGCTCGGCGTCGATGGTGCCAGTTACGGCCTCGGCTGGTTTGGCGGCCGAGCCTGCCACCCCAGGCGCCGACGACATCGACGCGGTGCCCGCCGTCGATCCGCCCTGTTCGCCGCAGCCCGCGACACAGAGCCCGACCGCGATCGTCGCAAATCGTGCGAATGAACCCATGGAGATCTCCTGCTTCCCGCCGGACTCAAAACAAGGGATTGCGGACGGGCGCCGTGGAAGCCACAGCCTACTTTGAACGGATTCCGCGTCGGAGTGCGGTCGTCATCTCACCTCGCTTGAAGTGAGAGTTAATTGTTTTCTATTAGATTCCTCTTTGCCTCGTGTTGATTCAGATCAAGTCGTCCACACGGGCGTTTCATCCATTCCTGGCCGGCCCACGAGCAGTTCGTGCGGTTTGTATCGTGCCTTGTACGCGAGGGACGCGCAGTCAAGGACGCGGTAGCCGAGATAGACGTGAGGGCGGCCGCTCGCTCTCGCATCAGCGATGAGCAATCCGATATGCGCGACGCCGAGTGAGCAAGGCGCACGCTCGGGATCCCAAAAGAAGTAGACGGCGCTCAACGCGGTCGGTGTTTCATCGCAAATGCCGACACCCACGAGGCGGTCATCGTCGTCCGGATCGCGGAAGGATACTTCGCGCACAGCCTGGTGGGGGAAAGCGAAGTCGAACGCGTAACGCCTACTGTCGAGAGGACTCGGTTCCCATCCGCGCGATCGCTCGCGCTCCCCGTGCCAGCGCTCGTAGAGACGCAGGTGTTCGTCGTCGACGCGAGGAAGACCAACCTCCCGACGAAGCCGCGAAGCTCCTTTGATGGCGCGCCGCTGGCTCTTGGTTGGACAAAACACTTCGACCGGGATGCGCAACGCCACGCATTCGTTGCATGTTGCACACGCCGGTCGAAAGTAAACAGGGCCGAAGCGCCGCCAGCCTCGCGCGAGCATCTCCTCGAGCTCGCTCGCGGTCACGTCCACTTGGACGATGATTTCGAGCTGCGCCTGCCGATCGTGGAGATACGAGCACTCGCGCTTTGGTTCGATGAGCTGCTGGAGCAGACGCGCCACGGAGCGATCTTCTCGCGTATCGACACGCGTATCAACAGCCCACGACAAGCATCAGCCGGTCTCCAACGCGTAGATCGCCTTGCGACCTGCTCTCTTCGGCGCGTGATGCTCGTGCCTCTCGGCGGAACCCTTGCGCTGTGCAAGCTTTCGAGCCCGCTTCGGGTTCTCACCTTTACGGATCGCAATGGCCTGCGCGCTCTCTGACCGGGTAGCCACTCAGCCCTCCTCCGTTGGATTCGATGGTGTCTTCGTAGGTTCGGTTTCCGTCGTTGGAAGCTTGCGACCGCGGACACGATGAGGTGCAAGACCGCCCTTGCGTCCTGCCTCACGCGCTTCTTCATGAGAGAAGCGGTGTGCAGTGCCCTTGCGGTGAACGGCGGCGCCGCCCAACATCGCGATCGCGCGAACTTTGGCTCGATCCATGGCCGCAAAACCACGCCTCTGTTTCGGCTTCTCCGCGGGCGGCGGTGCCTCATCCGGAGACGAAATTGCCTGCGGCTCGCTCTGCCCCGCTAGCGGTTTCTTCTCCTCTTCCAGAGCGGCGGTTTGGGGAGTCGTTTCTTTTTCGTCGCTCGGTTTTTTCGGATCAGGCGCTCCCATGTTTTCACCTCCTCGCTGTAGCACGTGAGGTCGCAAGTCGCGTGCCTTGCGGCAGCTCTTGCGAGGAGGACAAGTCGCGGTGCAATCGCTTCGCGAAAGCAAAAGTATCGAGACCGCTTTCAAGTTGCCGCGAGGTTAGGAACCCCTCGAAGATTGCTCCCGTCGTCTTTTGGTCGATTTGCGTCGCATCGCTTCGTTGCTCCTCCTCAAGCTGCGCCAGCAGCTCTCGTCGGAGCGCCTCGCGCTACTCGCAACTCGGCCAAAATACTCGGTCCGCAACCTGCTCGGGGTTCCCGGCGGGGCCGAGCAGCGGACCGGAACAGCCTTCCCCGTCCGTGCGCAGGAAGGCGGCTTTGCCGCCTGACGAGCACGTGACAAGGGGAAGGCGGCCACGGCGAAGCCGTGGCGGATGGGGCCGCTACTGACCGCAGCGCAGGCCCCAACGATGAGATCGCGGCGAATCGAAAGCGGTCACCCGGTGAGGTGAGCGCGCAGTCTTCGTTTCTCGGAGACAACGCGGAGCTTTCGCAGAGCGTCGCGCTCGAGTTGGCGCGCGCGCTCGCGCGAGAGAGACAGTCGCTCGCCGATTTCTTCGAGGGTGCGCTGCACGCCTCCGCCAAGGCCGAAACGAAGGCGAATGACCTCCGCTTCGCGCTCCGGCAACTCCGCGAGAAGCAGTTGGGCCTCGTCGCGAAGCTCGTTGTTGGCAACCGCGTCGTCGGCGGGCTGCGCAGACGCGTCCGCCACGAAATCGCCGAGCTCGGCTCCATCCTTGTCGCCCGACGCCGAACCCGCCGGCGTCTCGAGACTGATCGGCTGCGCGACGACTTCGAGCGCCCGTCGAATCTGTTCGATGGGCAAACCCGTGCGCGCAGCGAGATCGACCGGCGTTGGCTCGCGACCGGTCTCGCGAAGCAGGCGTTCCTCGGCACGCCGCACGCGCTGAACCGTTCCCGTGAGGTGAACCGGGAGGCGGATGATCTTGCTTTGGTCGGCAAGGGCACGACTCAGGGCGTGACGAATCCACCACGCCGCATACGTGCTGAAACGCAGGCCGCGCCGGTAGTCGAACTTGTCGACCGCGCGCAAGAGCCCGAGGTTGCCTTCTTGAATGAGGTCAACGAGCGGAAGCCCGCGGTAGCGGCGCGCGAAGGTCACGACGATGCGGAGGTTCGCTTGGATGAATTCGGCGGTGGTGCGATTCGCCTCCGCTTGCCACTTGTCGATCACGGCGAGAGTCTCGCGAAGCGACGCACTGCGCGGATCGCGGTCGGCGCGATCGGCGAGGGCTGAAACGATGTGGTTCACGGTTCGCGGATGAAACCGGAGACCAAACGTGCGCGGCTGCGAACGCGCCGTCGATCGGCGCGACGCTGCGAGCACGGCGCGTTCGATTCGCGTTGCGAGATCGTCGTCGGTCACACCCGGGTTGCGCTCCACATCCTCGATGCGGGCTTCGTCGTCGCGCAGTGCGCACGCGACATCGAGCAGCTCTTCACGGCCCGCAGGAGAGCCGAGCAACGCGCGGGAGATCGCTAGATCGGCTCGCTCGAGCCGCTTGGCGAGCGCAAGTTCGTCCGCGTGCGTGAGCAGCGGAAACTCGCTCATCTTCCGGAAGTGCAGCTCGAGTGGATCGAGCGTCGTGGTCTGGCTTTCGCCCGTGAGATGGAGGGTGGTCGAGTTCATAAGCCTTGGGGTGCGTGCTCAACAGACGAGGACCGCGAAACATGCCGGAGGTTCGAACGGCAAACTTAACCATGAGCCGTGCGAACGCTCGAGATGCATCTTTCTTGCGGCGCTGCGGCGGCACACCAGCGACTTCGGATGCGACGGCACGCGGAGGCGTTGCGCGACTCGCTGATCGATCGCTGATTGAACTGCGCCAGGATCTAACCTGCGCCGCGGATCCGCTTCACGGCGAGCGTGACGTCGCTACCCGAGACAGCATGCCCTGCGACCTTGAGCTGCTTCATTGCGAGTCCCACTGCCTGACCGTCTGCCTTTGCGGCTTTGAGTTCCGCTTCGTGCGGCGCGAGCAACGTTACGATCTGCGCGACGTCGAGTTGCGCGGGCAGGAGCGAGCGAAGCACGTCGATCTCGTGACGCAACGCGATGGTTGCATCGCCGGTCGCGAGCGCCAGCGTCTCCTCGTTCGACTTGATGAGTTTTCGAAGTGTCGCGCTCGCTTCGTCCTCGCTGAGCGGGGCATTCTTGCGCGCTTCGGCAGTTTGGATTTCGCCGAGCGCGAGCCGGAGCACGTCGCGCGCAACGGTGTCACCTTCTTTGACGGCAGCGGTCACGCGCTTCTTGATGTCGCCGACGAGCATGCCGAAAAGCATACGCGAGCTCGCTGTCTTCGTCGCTGGAAGAGTTGCCGGCTGGCACGCAGCGTGCGCGGATCCGCCGCAGGGGCACGAGGAATCATGCGTCAACGAAGCACGCGAGGACCCATGCGTCACGCCATCCGAATCGGTCGCGTATTGGGCATCGACTTCAAGATCGATTCGAGCTGGCTCGTCATCGCGGCGCTCGTGGTCTGGAGTTTGTCGTCGCTCTTCTCTGCATGGCATCCGGAGTGGCCGTGGCCCACGCGTATCGCCGTCGCCGTCGCGGCGATGCTCGCGTTCTTCGGTTCCGTCGTCCTCCACGAGCTCGCGCACTCGATCGTGGCGCGCATCTACGGCATCCCCGTGCGGGACATTACGCTGCACATGTTCGGTGGTGTTTCGAACATTGAACGCGAGCCGCCGACGCCAGCCGCGGAGTTTCTCATCGCCATCGTTGGTCCCATCGCGAGCGTGCTGCTCGGCATCGGCATGATGGCCTTTGCCGTGATCTTTACGGGTATTCTGCACCGAACTCAGTTCGAGACCGCGGCCGAGGCCATTGCGCACATGGGGCCACTGACGACGCTGCTCATGTGGCTCGGTCCCGTGAACATCGTGGTCGGCCTCTTCAACATGGTTCCAGGCTTCCCACTCGACGGCGGCCGTATCCTGCGATCCATCTTGTGGCGTACGACCGGGAGCCTCTCGAAGGCAACGAAGCTCGCTGCTTCGGCTGGTCAGTTCGTCGGCTGGGCCTTCATCGTCACCGCCATCTTCATGGCGCTCGGCTACCGCGTGCCGTTCTTCGGTACCGGTTTCGGCCCGGGACTCTGGCTCGCCCTCATCGGATTTTTCTTGCGAAACGCCGCCGTACAACACCGCATTGGCGTTGCCGTGGAGGACGCTCTCAGCGGCGTGCGCGTCGCCGATATCATGCGCACGGACGGCCCCTGGGTGAACGCAAACACGCCCCTCCGTGCTGCCGTGAGCGATTCCTTCATGCGCTACAACGACAACGCCTACCCGGTTTTCGAGGGCTCGTCGTTCGTCGGGCTCGTGTCGTTGGAGGACGTCCGAAGAGTTCCTGCCGACACACGGGATAGCCCCCTCGTGCGCGAGATCATGACCCCGGTGAGTGATCTCGAGGTCGCGTTCCCCGGCGAAGGTGCCTTCGAGGCGCTGCGCCGGATCGGCAACGCGCGCATCGGTCAGCTCCCGGTGGTTCTGGAGGGGCAGCTCGTGGGCATGATCTTCGAGCGAGACCTCGCGCGCTGGCTGGAGCTCAAGTCGCACGAGCATGGCGAGGACGTGAGGCTCGCCCAGCCCCGCCATGCGTGAGTACGCGTGAGCGACGCGCCGTGCCGTCACGGCCGTGGCACGTATGCAACTCATCGGTTGCGTGTTTCGGTTCTTGCAGCGTGCATGAAGGAACATGGCCGAGCCCTCCGAAAAGAAGAAGCTCGTCTTCACGATCATCTACGGCCTTCTCAGCGTCGGGCTCCTCGTGGCTGCGCAGGCGTTCGTCACCTCCGACACGCGTGCACGTGACATCCCTTACAACGAGTTTCTGGCGCTGCTTCGCGACGACAAGATCGACAAAGTCGAGCTCCGGTCAAATCAGGTCATCGCCGCGTTGAAAGACAGCGAAGGCAAGACGTCACTCGGCACCGCAAAGATGGTCGCAACCGGACGTCTGCCCGGTATCGACGAGTCACCGCTGCTCAAGGAGCTCGAGGAGCACCGCGTCTCGTTCGAAGGCAAAGTGGAATCGTCCTCGGCGTGGCGCTCGGCGTTGCTCTGGACACTGCCCATTCTCTTGCTCGTCGCGCCGTGGGTGATCGGGTTGCGGCTCATGAAGCGCACGGGTGGCGCAGGCGCGCTCAGCGTCGGGCGGAGCAAGTCAAAGGTGTATGATGCAACACAAGACGGCCGGGTGACCTTCTCGGACGTCGCCGGCGTCGACGAAGCGAAGGCGGAACTCGTCGAGATCGTCGACTACCTCCGCGAGCCGCGGAAATATCAGGCTCTCGGCGCGCGCGTGCCAAAGGGCGTCCTGCTCGTGGGCCCGCCAGGCACCGGCAAAACGCTGCTTGCAAAGGCCGTTGCCGGAGAGGCGGGCGTGCCGTTCTTCGCGCTTTCGGGATCGGCCTTCATCGAGATGTTCGTCGGCGTGGGAGCAGCGCGCGTGCGCGACTTGTTCGAGCAGGCAAAACAACGTGCACCATGCATCGTTTTCATCGACGAACTCGACGCCATCGGTCGGTCGCGCGCAGGCGCCGTCGCCGTCGCTCACGAGGAGCGCGAGCAGACGCTGAATCAGCTACTCGTCGAAATGGACGGATTCGACGCCAACGCGGGCGTCTTGCTCATGGCCGCATCGAACCGGCCCGAAGTGCTCGATCCGGCGCTGCTTCGCCCGGGGCGATTCGATCGGCAGGTCGTCGTCGATCGTCCCGACGTTCGCGGTCGCGAGGCCATCTTGCTCGTGCACGCACGCAAGGTTGCCCTCGCCCCTGAAGCCGAACTCTCGATCGTCGCGAGAATGACGCCGGGCATGGTCGGTTCGGATCTCGCAAACGTCATCAACGAGGCGGCGCTCGGGGCCGCACGTCGTTCGGCAACCTCCGTCGGTCAACAGGATCTGGTGGCCGCCGTCGACCGCATGCAACTCGGCCTCGAAAAGAAGGCGCTCGTCATGACGCCCGCAGAAAAACGGCGCATCGCGATTCACGAGGCAGGACACGCGCTCGTTGCACTCTCGACGGCGAGCGATCCCGTGCATCGCGTGACCATCATCCCGCGCAGCATCGGCGCGCTCGGCGCAACCCTTCAGTTGCCTACTGACGAGCACCGTCTGATGACGCTGAGCGAGCTCGAAGATCGGCTCTGCGTCATGATGGGCGGACGCGTCGCCGAGGAGCTCGAGCTCGACGAAGTCTCGACCGGTGCGTCCAACGATCTCGAGCGCGCGTCCGAGACGGCACGTCAAATGGTTTGCCGCTTCGGCATGAGCGAACGTCTCGGCCCATTGGCTTTTGGAAGAACGGCACCCGGAATGCGCATGTTCGATCCGGGAGCCGAAGAGCGGAATTTCTCCGAGCGCACGGCCGAGACGATTGACGACGAGGTCCGCGGTCTCGTCGACGCGCAACACGAGCGTGCAAGATCCATCCTCAAGCGACGTCGCTCCGCATTGAAGGGCATTGCCGAGGCGCTCCTCGCACAAGAGACATTGTCACGCGAGGAACTCGATTCCATCGTTTCGGAATCGGAATCGCGTGGCGCACCGCAGAGTGTCGAGTCGACCGCAAACGGCGGGATCTCCTAAACCTAAAAGCGCACGACGAGAACGGACCTGTCGGCGTGAAAGACGACCCTGGATGCCGTCGTGCCAATGATCCGATCGATGAGTCCATAGCCGTGCGAGCCAACGACAATCAGATCGGCGTCGTACTCGCGCGCGGAGGAACAAATCGCGTCCCACGGCACACCTACTTGCACCGTGGCACTTTCGAGTAGCTCCGGCGGCACTCTAGCGGCGAGGTCATTGAGCTCGGCGCGCGCAGTCGAAAGAAATGTTTCGATCACTTGGCTGGGTGGCATGGCCCAAACGTTCGACGGGAGCTCCGCCGGCAGACCAACGGCACGAAGCAGCCGAAGTTTCGCGCCCAGCCGCTGCGCAAGGTCCACGGCTGCTGCGATGACCTGAGGGGCACGCGGAGAGGCATCGACACCGACGAGAATGCGATGCATGTCCGCGATGAATTCACGTCGCGTGCCTGTACTGCTTTCGAGTCGACGCGAGGTCGAGAAATCGTGGCGCGAACCTTGCGACGTCATGATCGGCGTGTGGAGTCGATGCGAGATGTCGACCGCGGCGCGAGGCCAGTCATGAGCCAGGCGAAGATCATCGAAAAGACTTGGGGCAGTTACGAAACCAAAACGCCTCACAACGCGTCCACGACGAAGCGTGTCGCGGAGCTCCATCTTCGCGTCGAGCAGATCGACGGCTTCGAGTTCCGCATCCATTTCGACAAGAATCAGTGGACTGCGTTGCTCGTCGACGAACCTCCGCCGCTAGGCAAAAATGCAGGCCCGAACGCAACGCGCGTGCTTGCAGCGTCGATCGGCAATTGCCTCTGCGCGAGCCTCCTCTTTTGCCTCACGCGAGAGAACGTCATCGTCAATTCCATCGACGCCGATGTTTCAATCGAGGTCGCGCGCAACGAGCGCCATCGCCTCCGCATCCCGCGAATGCGCGTCACCTTGTGGCCGCGAGTGCCCGATGCAAGCGAGGATTTCGCCCGTTGCGTGAAGGAGTTCCAAGACTTCTGCGTCGTCACCGAAAGCGTTCGCGAAGGCATCGACGTCCTCGTCGAGGTCGAGCCCATCGTGGACGGTCTCGAGGGCCCCACCAGTTAGGAAGGAGTTCTCGTTCGGAAACGTCGCGAGCGCCGCAAAGCTAGGAAGACCGACCGAGGAATACTCGGAGTATTTTGAGGGAGGTCGACCGACGATTTGCGGCGCGCAGCAGTTTCCGGACGAGAACGAGTCAACGGCGGCTTTCGCGGGCGCGGTCGACGAACTCGAGTACGCTCTTCTGCACGCGCGGGCTCGCGTGACCAAGCAGCCGTTCGACAATGGGCGGATCGAGCGAGACGGGCAAGACGCTCGCGAGCGCGGAAACCGCGGAGGCGAGCACGCTCTCGTCCTCGTCGTTACGCAGGATTTCGAGCAGCAGGCGCCGCTTGTCATCGGAGCGGTCGAGCGAGACGAGAATGCCGACCACGCTGTCGCGCAGCGATGGATCGGGGTGTCGCATCACCGTCGTCAAAACGTCGCCGAGCTCCGCCCAGCCAATGAGACGGCCAGCAGCGAGGCGATCGAGCGCTTCGAGCAGCCATTTGCGCACGCTCACGTTTTCGTCGTCGCTCTTGGCAAGATCAGCAAGCGCTCTCCACGACGACGGCGCGGCAAGGTGCTTGAGAAGCCACGCGTAGTGTTCGCGGCGGCTCACATCTTCTTCTGCACGCAACGCGCTGAGCAACGCATTACAAAGAGGCTCGCGATCCCAAGCCCGCGCGAGCGCGATAACCGGACTGTCGATGTCGTCATCGACCGCGGAGAGCGCCTGGAGCAGTGCCGGAGGCGGCGTGTCGCTCAGCCACTCGGGATGCTTTCGCAGCTCGACGCACGCCGTCTCGATCTCCGAAGGGTTCGCGAGCATCTCGAACCACTGTTCACGCGTCGGGTCGGGTGCGAGCGGGCCGATTTCGAGGACCGCGCCCACCGACGGACGCACCGAAGGGCCAACGACCGGAGACAAATCCGGAATCACCGGAGACAAATCCGGAGTCACCGGAGACAAATCCGGAATCGAGTGTCCGTCGTCCAGGTGCGCTGCCGGCGCGGTCTCGACGAACGGCGCGAGCATGGGGATGAGCGCCGGAGGTGGAGGAGTCGTTGCTGGTCGCTCTTCGATTGGATTCGCAGGCGGCACGGAACGCCGGCCGATTGCGCCTCTTGCACTCGGTGGCGGCGCCACGTCTGTCGGAAGCGAATCCTCTATCGTAGGCAGGATTGGGAGGGTTGCCCTCGTTGGCTCGTGCAACGGCAAGGTCGGCAAAGTGCCGATGGCGCGTGACGATGACGTGCGCGTGACATGGCTTCCGCGCACGAACGCGGCGTGATCATGATCCTTCCGAAGGACGGTGCTCGCGGCGTTGGATTCGTCGATCACACGCTCGAGAATGGCGATCCGTTCCGAGGCCGCGGCGCGATAGCGCTCGCTCTCCTCCTTCACCCTCCCAAGCTCGCTTCGTAACGTGACGAGCTCTGCTCGCGCGGCGCTCTCGGAGCTCTCGGCCGCACGGAGCTTCTCTCGGACCTCATCGATCTCCGCGCGCGAACTCGCCGCTTGTCGATTTTTCTCGTTGGCTTCTTCGAGCCGAATCGCGAGCTCCTCGCGCGCGTTGCGGGCTTTCCGCAGATCCGCCGCCATCGACTCGTTCGCACGACGGAGCGACTGCGCCTCGGCCTCGACACCCATGAGGCGCCCTTCGAGCATCAGCGCGTGCTCCGTCGCGCGATCGAGTCGATCGATCGCATCGCTCCGATCGCGTCGCTGCTCGTCGAGAGATTTTTCGACCGCCACCGCTTGTTGGGTGAGCCGGCTCAACTCGCGACGCAGGGCGACGACGGCGTTTGCGGTGCCATCGCGTGAGCCGCGGTCGATACTTACGACCTCGATGCGCGACGACGATACGCCCGGATCATCATCCGGCTCTTGTCGATCGTCGCGTCGAGGCAGGGGGGGCTTGGAGCGCCAGTCGGGGTTCATGGTCTCGACTCTGCCGGTCGGGGTTCAATGGAGGCCATGGAAGCACACTGCGAAAGCTTTCGCTGCGCGTAGTGCAAACGAGGGTGGGTTCATAGGCGATAACCTCGCCCATTATCCCCCATGCGCTCAGGCTCGCGCAGACCCGACATACGGCAATTAGACCGCTTTCAAGTTGACGCGAGTTCGAGGCGGCCGGCGAGGAGCGGACCAGAACAGCCTGCTGCGGCTTTGAGGACCGCACCGCAGACGCCAACGATGAAATCGCGTCAAATCGAAAGCGGGCTAGCGTGTGCGGACGAGCCCGGCGATCTGTGACCGGAGAGGTTCCTCGCACTGGCGGCCGAAACTCTCGACGAACGCGCTGCCCCCGGGCCCGCCGATCGCCACGAGGGCGTGGGCAATCGCAAAAGTGACTGTATTGTGCATCTTCGTACGCCGCCTGTTCCCGAGCGTCCGGCGCAAGACGGCATCCGCAAGCGCCACGGCGTCGGCATTTGCATGTGCGAGGGCATCGGCAACGGCAGCCTGGAGCGCCGGTCGGTGCGAATCGGCCGGACCCAACATCGGCTCCACGCGTCGCACGACGTGTTCGTCAATCGCGTCGAGATCACGCAGCGACGCGAGCGCCGCAATGCGCACGTCATCCTCGGTGTCGTTGAGCAGCAAGCCAAGGAGCAGCGCGCGAGCGCGGTCGCCCCAGAGCCTGGCAAGCGGATCGGTCGCGACACGCCGAACGGCGGGATCACCCCAGCGCACGTGTGCTGCCACGACGGAGCCGACGGCCTCCGTGGAGCGTGCCCCGGCGTGTGCGTCGGCATTCGGCGGGATCACCATCGCGCGCAGGAGATCTTCGGCGAGCCGCGGATCGTGCACGTTCGTGCCGCCAGGAGCATTTCGCTCGAGCGCGAGAGCGACGAGCGGCCATGCCGATGATTCCATGGCGCGCAGCGTGGCAACGAATCGGGCGCGCATGGATGGAGTTGCGCGCGCCCTGACCCGCGCTGCGTAGACCGCGTGCGCAGCGGCGAGCCCCAGCGACGCGAGCAGCTTGCACGGATCTTCGTCATCCGTCGACAGCGAGTCTTCTGCCGCCGTTCTCAGCGACGCCGGATCTTCGAGCGTGCGCACGACGCGCATCACGAGATCCGCGATGCGCGCGTCCGCGAAGCCAACTTGTGGCGTCTTGAGGAGAGCGATCACGCGAGTGAGCGGCGCGTATTGCTTGCGATCGAGAAGGACGCGCATGGCCGCTGCGAGGAGCGGGGCGCTCTCTTCGAAGGTCGTTACGTGCGCGAGCCGTTCGCCGAGGACGCTGCCGGGATCCTGCGCGAGCCGCGCCGCGAAGCCGTAAACGTCGGCTGCTTGCGCGCCGCGCGTGCCTGCAGTTCGAGATGCGCTACCGGGTGCCGCCGTCGACGGCGGCGTGCTCTTCCTTTCGCCACTGCCCGTGGAGCTCTTGCCGAACGCGTTGCTCGCGATCTGGCGGAGCAGTCCTCTGACGTCGCGCATGCACGCGGGCCTCTCGGACGGCACCTTGCGCATCATGCGCAAGATGAGCGTCTCGAGATTCGCGTCGAGGGGGCGAATGAGCGACGGTCGAGGGGGCGCCTGGTGCAAATGCATTTCGGCGATCTTCGCCGATGACTCCGCCAAGAACGGGAGCCGACCAGTGGCGAGCTCGAAGAGGATCACGCCGAGCGCATAGATATCCGTTCGACCGTCGACCTCGCGCGCCTCGCACTGCTCCGGAGACATGTACGCGGGCGTGCCGACCAGGCCGCGCGCGCCCGCCTGTGCGGCGATACCAAAATCACACACCTTGGCGATCTCGATCGCGCGTCCTTCGTCGTCGATGCTCTTGACGAGGACGATGTTCGACGGCTTCACGTCGCGATGGATGATGCCGCGCGCATGGGCATGTCCGAGACCCGCCGTGACCTGGATCGCGATGTCGAGGATGCGTGCGAGCGGGAGTGCTCCCTGATCTTGGATGACTTCTTCGAGCTCGATGCCGCGCAGAAAATCCATCGCGAGATAGAGCAGGCCGTCGGGCTCTTGTCCGTAGTCGATGATGCGAATGACGTTGGCGTGATCGAGCTGGCTGATAGCCAGCGCCTCCGCCTGAAAGCGTGAACAGAACGCGATGTCACGTCGGAATTGTTCGTGCAAAACCTTGACGGCGAGCTGCGTGCCGAGCTGGCTGTGACGAGCGCGATAGACGGCGCCCATTCCACCTGCGCCGATGAGCGCCTCGACGACGTACTTGCCTCCTGCAAGCTCCCGTCCCACGAGGTTCTCGTCTTGATCGGGCGAACTCGTTGCGCTCGCAGGCTCGCCGCCCAACGCGCGCGCGTGGCGAGCGGTGAGCGTCGTCGTGCGCGCACGCTTTGCCCGGAGAGCCGGGATGGGATTCGAGCTCGGAGGGGCGGCAGGCAGAACGTCTGGCAACGAGCCGTACGGATGAAGGCGGAGCGGGTAGCCTCGCTCCGTGGGTGCGCCGGCGGGCTCGGCGAGCACGAGCAGAGGTTCGTCGTGTCCGGGCGTCGAGACTTCGAGCACGTGCAGAGACGCATCGACCGGCGGGTCGAGGAGCGGGACGATCACCGTCCGTCGGGCGTCGGCGAATTGCTCGACGGCTGTCCTGGCCTCTTCGTCCACGAGCTCGGCGACGAGCACTGGAAGGAGAACGTCGGGGCCTTGGCTCACGGAGCCATTCTAAACGCGGACCCGCACGCACTGGGCAGATCTTCTCGCAGGCTTTGCGCCCGCCAGCGCAACGGCGCGTTGGCGACGATTTCGCACATGGAAAGGATGTTCGTGCCTCGCAAAAAATTCCCGTGTGTGAGCTTGTAAACAGCCGCGATATCGGGACCTGTCGACGAACGGCTGCCGTCACGCGCCTTGCATAACAGGACCAAAACGGATTTGCTCTGAGGTCAGGATGAAAAAGCCCGTCCGAAGGAAGGTAGCCAGCGTTGCCATTGTCCTGGCAACCTGGGCCTGCAGCCAGAGCAAGCCGAATGCAGCGGACACGAGCAGCGGTGGTCCCGGAGGCGGCACGGCAATGAGCTGTGCAAGCCCCAACACGGGCTGCCCGTGCGCCGAACCCGGTAAGGTGGTCGACTGCGGAGAGGTCACGCTCCAATCGGGCAATTACGTCTCGTGCTCCATGGGGCAGAGGACGTGTCAGGGATCGACCTGGGGCGAGTGCATGGGAGACCAGGTCACCACCAAATTCTTCGCGGGTGGAGCGGGTGGAAGCGGCGGACTCCACCGTACGAGCTTGGCATTGTTGCCATCGGACTGTTCCGATAACCCATGCGATCCGTATTGCCAAAACTATGTCGACGACCCGAGCGGAACGACGCCGCCGCCGGGTTTTACGGATGTCGATGGAGGTTGGGGGGTCATCGGGGGAAGCGGCGGAATCGTGCCCGGCGCGGTCCAGACAACGGCGAACGGCGACTCCACGTGCACGCCTATGCTGAATGTCCACTCGGACCCATGCAGCGCAACCCCGCTCTCGTCCTGCCAGCAGGACTTCCGCTGCGACACGGCAACCGACACGTGCATTTGGAATGGCGGAGAGGGCTATTACGACCCAAATGCCGGAGGTCCCGATCTCACGATTGGCGCGGCATGTGACATCGGCTGGGGCGAGATCATGCCAGTTTGCAATCGTGGTTCAACGGCGATTGCGGAGGGCTCGCCAATCAATATCTTTATTACCAACCCGCCCACGCCACCCGACGGATGTGCGCCCATCGCGGACGTGCCTTCGTGCACACAGCCCGTGCCTGCCGGTGGACTCGCTCCCGGAAGCTGCATGAACGTCGTCTGCACGGTGCCGGGCAACAAATTCGTAATCGTCAATCCAGCCAACCCCGGTGCGGTCGTCGAAGCGCCGGGACACTGCGCGAACAACGGGGCCTTTGCGACCATCGAGGGGACTCCGGGCTGCGCAACCTGCCAGTCGTGCAATACGGTGGTTACGGGCCACGTGAAAGATCCAGGGATGTCCGTTGGTCTGAGCGGCATTACGGTCTTCGAACCGAACCAGCCACTTGCCGCCATTGCAGACAATGTCGGCGGCGCCACGCGCCCGCCATGTGACACGTGCGAGTCCTTGCTCGATCCGGCAACCTTTTCAACCGGCGTCAATACGGCCGTCGACGGAAGCTTCACGCTTCAGAACGTCACGCCCGGCCATAACCGGCAGATCGTCGCACAGACCGGACGCTGGCGCCGTGTCGTTACCCTCGACATCCCGGCGTGCCAAACCACGGCGCTCCCCGACGATCAAATTCGAATGCCAAGGAACCGCGCCGAGGGCGATATCCCGAAGATGGCACTCGTCGAAGGCCAGCTCGAAGCCCTGAGTTGTTGGCTTCTCAAAGTGGGTATCGATGAAAACGAGATCTGGCCTCGTGGCGGCGTCGCTCCAGGGGATGCCGTTGCCAACCAAGCGCGTATTCAGATTTATCGTACGAACGGGTTGATGCAATCGGCTCCTCGCCCGCAAGCACCGCCGGATACGCAGCTCTGGCAAACCAACGACCTCAATGAATTTAGCGCCGTCATTCTGCCATGCGACGGCGGGACGGCTGCTCGGGGATCGGCGCCGTCGGCCGCGGATACCGCGGCGATGGCCGCCTATGCCAACGCGGGGGGCCGCATTTTCATGAATCACCGAAGGGGCTCGGACGAGTGGCTTCATCAGGACTCGGGGAATGCTCCACCCGAATGGGACAACCCAAACATTTCGACATGGCAAGCCGTCTCCACGACCTGGCCCGCCATCGGCTACATCTTCGGCGCGGGTGGGGCGGGCAACGTCGCGCAACAAACCTTCCGCAATTGGATGGCCAACTGGGCACCATTCCCGGGACCAACACCGCCTCCTGGTGCCGGGTGGCTGAATGTCGACAGCCAGAGTCCTACCTCCCTCGTGGTCGGCGATCAGGTCACGGAGTTTGTCCGCGGCCGAGCAGACAACGTTTGGCCGCCGCCGCCATATAGCGATGCAACGACGGGCGTGACCGTGTGCTCCGGGAGTGGTCCGGGCTGCTCGGACACGAGCTATACGTACTCCTTGAGTTTCTCCTTCGACACGAGTCCCACGTTGCCACCATCCCCCATGGGCGGCGCGGGCTACTGCGGTCGCGTCATCTACAACGGCATGCACGTTGCGGGATGGCGCGTCGTGGGGATTACTCCAGGCAACTACATCCCGGATACGAATACGTTCCCCACGAGTTGCGATCTCAGCTTCGCCCTCACGCCAGAGGAAAGGGCTCTCGAATACCAATTCTTCCAGCTCGCCGCGTGCGCGCTCGGCAGCGGGCCTGCACTGCCGCCTCCTCCGTCGCCTCCAACCCTGCCCTCGCAGAGCTTCACGCGCGACTACCAAGCCGTGTGTGCGTCAGGCTACCGGCCCGAGTGGGAATTCTTCTCTTGGCAGGCAGAAGTCCCGTCGGGTGCAACGATCGATTTTCAGGCGCAGACGGCGGCTGCGCAGGAAGATCTCGCCACGGCTCCCATGGTGGGCGCAGGCAGTGCCATCGCGACCACTGCCACGTGGACGAGCGATCCGAACACCGTCGAATACCATCTCGAGCACGATATCCCGAGCAACCGGCTCACGAGTCAGTCGTGGCTTCGCATCACGATGAATTTCAATCCGAACGGCCCTGTGTCACCCATACTCACGAATTGGCGCCAGACCTTCGACTGCATCCCAGCGGAGTGATGAGAAACACTCTTTATTATAGTTTTCGAAAGACCTTTGCATATGCCATCGCATGCGCAACGGGCGCGGCCTGCGTGCTTGGATGTTCATCGAGCGATGGACGTCCACCCGCAGCCGACCTCGATACGTCGCCGCCGTCGAACACGGGAACGACGGCATCGGCCCCGGATGCGAGCGCGGATGCAGCCGCCGACGCAAGCGCAGATGCGGACGCCGGCGCAGATGCTTCAGCCGATTCGACGTCGTGCACGAGCGCCACGCTCCTCGGGCCCGCGCCTCTTCAGGAGCTTGGGGTAGCCGGAGACGCGCCCGTGCCCGTCGGCGGATCGATTGTGCCCGGCACCTACATCCTCGAAGAGATGTACGAGAACGTCGACTCCGCTGACACGGGCCCCACGGGCTACTTCGCGCAAAAGAACATCGCGCTCGACGGCAATAATTTTGTGTTTGTCGAGTCGGAGGGGACGAGAAGTGCGATGCAGCCGCCGGTCGTCACCGGAGGCACGTATGCCGTCTCTGGCGCGAACCTCGTTCTCTCCCCGTTCTGTCCATCCGCAGCCGCAACCCGCACGCTCGGCTACACGGCATTGCCACCCACGTTGATGTTCTTTTATGACGACGGGCGGCGAGAAGTGTATCGCCTCGAGCCTTAAGTCTCAGGCGTCGCGCCTCACAAACTAGACAGCTTTCAAATTACGGCATGCTGTCTGCTTGACGTCGCGTGCGTGACGACACCCGACACGGAATCGTCCGGCAACGGCCAATCGAAGCGACAGCGCACGTGGGCGCTCATGGGTGTTGTCCTTGTGTCGTTCAGCCTCGCGGCGTGGGTTGCCTCGCCGCTTTGGGTGTCGATCATGCTCGGCGTCGTCATGGCTGTCTCAGCAAACCGCCCGTATGCCGCGCTGGTGCGCCGCCTCGGAGAACGTCGCAAGCCGTGGGCCGCAGCGTTGATCACGATGGTGAGCGGCATCGGTGTTGCGGCGGTCGGCGCGACCATCGTCTTGCTCGCGGTTCACGAACTCTCGGCGCTCGTCGCGCGATTCAACGAGCCCGGAAATTCTGCGCTTCCAAGTCTTCCAAGTGTCGTTGGCGGACGCGCGGAGCGCGTCATGCAGGACGTCGGCATCGATACGCAACGCGCATACGACTGGGTGCGCGGCGAGCTCGAGGCCGCCACGCGCTACGCAGCCACCGCGGTGGCCATCGTCCTTCGCAAGACGAGTTTCGCTCTGCTCGGTTTGATCGTCGCGCTCATAACAATGTATTATGCATTGATTGAGCGCGAGGGCATCGAGCGCCGGCTCGAGCGCCTGCTGCCGCTCGATCCGCAGCACACGCGCGCGCTCTTGCACGAGGCAAGCGAGGTCGGGCGCACGGCATTCGTCGGCACCATCGTCACGGCCGCAATCCAGGGTGTGATCGCTGGCATTGGCTACGCGGCGCTGGACGTCCCTCATGCGATAACGTGGTCCATCGCAACGGCGCTCACGTCCTTTGTTCCGTTCGTCGGGACGTTCATCGTGTGGATCCCCGTGGCGGGCTACCTCCTGATGGACGGACATCCGGTGCGCGCGGTGCTCATGGTCGTGTGGGGCTTGCTCGCGGTGACGTCGCTCGCCGACTACGTCATCCGGCCTCGGCTTGCCTCCGGCGGCCATCACGGTCATCCGTTCCTCACGCTGATCGCGCTGCTTGGAGGCATCGAGGTCTTCGGGCTCGCAGGGCTCATCATCGCGCCCGTCGTGATGAGCGTGTGGGTTGCAGCGATGAGTCTCTACGAACGCGAGCTCGAAGCCGGCCATATCGCGGACACGCACCCGTGAGTAGTAAGAGCGCGGGCTAACGTGTTAGCGCGTTGCGTGAAGACGGCGGCATGAGCTGCGCATGGCGCGATCGCATCGTTCGTCGGATGACGAGCTCGACGTCGTCGGCGTTGACGGGCTTCACGAGAAACGCGTCGGCTCCCATCCCGGACAGACGCTGCCAGTCGCGCGGACCACCTTCTGCGGTCAGGACGATGATGGGGGTGCGCACAGCGCCATCGAGCGTGCGAAGGAGTTGTGTGAGGCGCGCGCCGTCCATCCCTGGCATCTGCAGATCAGCCAGCACGACCGAGTAGGGACTCGCTTCGAACACCGAGATCGCTTCCTCGCCGCTGGCCACGCGATCGATGGCGGCCTCAGGAAAACGCGCCGAAAGCGACGTCGCAAGGATCTCGCGCCAATCGAGATCGTCGTCGACGATGAGGATGCGTTCCGGCTCACGTGCGCCGCTGTATTCTGCAAGTAATGCTCTGCGGAACGCATCGGGCGTTGGCCATCGCTTCAGTGGATCTTTGGCGAGCGCCTTGAGCACGACGTCGTCGAAGCCGGGCGGAAGATCTGGCCGCACCTTGCTCGGGGGCTCGGGATCGTTCAGCACGTGCTGCGAGAGCACGCTCATGTCGGTCTTTCCGACGAACGGCGGGCGCCCGGTGAGAAACTCGTACGCGATGCACCCGAGCGCGTAGATGTCACGACGATTCGCGAGCTCCGGTGCTTCGTCTTCACCGAGGGCAGCTTCGGGCGCCATACACGACGCGCTTCCGACGATGAAGTTGCCACCGGTCGCACTGTCGAGCACGCGCGCGACGCCGAGGTCTCCGACGGCGACGCGGAATCCGCTCTCCGGGACACGCTCGCTCTGAGGACCAACGACGGCCGCGAGAGGCCTGTCTCCGCTCGGTTCCGGGCGACTCCATGGTCCGGAAGACGAGAGCGCCCCGCGACTCCACGCGCTCGCTCGGATGGGACCTTGCCCCCAATCGATGAGCAGGTTTGTCGGCTTGAGATCGCGATGCACCGTGCTGGTCGCGTGGATGGCCTCCACACCGAGACACGCTTGATCGAGGATGCAGATGGCTTCGTCGAGATCCGGGAACGAATCTGCGGGACGCGTGTGCAGCCACTGATCGGCCGTGCGTCCGTCGACGTATTCCATGACGAAGTAGGGCGTGCCCTGATGCTCACCGAACGCAAACACGGAGAGCACGTTGCGGTGTGAAACCCGCGCCATTGCGCGCGCTTCGTTATGGAAGAAGGTGCGCATCTCGGGGAACGCGAAGAGCTCAGGCCGAATGAACTTGATGGCCACTTTGCGATCGAGCCGCTCGTCGACCGCGAGCGCGACGACGCCCATGCCACCGACACCCAGGGCACGCTCGACTCGGTAGGTGCGATCGACGAGATCGCCCGCTCGAAGCCCGACGGCGCTCAGAGGATCGGCCGTGGTCCTCGCCTTGGCGTCGTCAGGGTCTGGGGGTTCGTGATGACTCGGGCGCACATTTTTGGCAACGGCTGCCGCCTCGACGACGGTGCCAGCGGACGACGATGGCAGGGCAGGCATGAAGTGCGCGACGGTTGGCTCGAGCGCGGATACGACGGGCTTGCCCACGGTCACCGTCTTCGCCGCCACAGCGTCTGCGGGCCTCTTGGCCGCAGAGGCTCGCGTTGATGCGTCTTCGCGATCTCTGCGCGACATGCTGCCTCCCGCCCGTCCGGCGCGGGACGCTCGCGCGAGCAGTCCCGTTGCCGAAAAAGTCGACGCACCGTGCAGCACGCCCCGTACCACGAAAGGGCCAGTCGCCTTGAAGGCATTAGGCAGCGGGAAACGACTCGTACCGAGCCAACTTCATCCACGCGAGCACGCACGCGTGTGGCGCCTCCGCTCCTTGGTGTGCTCTGTGACCTATGATCGCGATCACAGGCTTTTCGACGCAGCGTGGTCTAAAATAAACGCCACGATGAGTGACGTGAGATACGCACGGATGGCATCCGTTTCGCTCGCTGCTCTCGTCTTCGTGGCGGTCACGGCGTCCTCGCAGGCAGGCTGCAATTCGGAGACAACCGCGTGCCAGATAGATGACGACTGCGCGATCGGAAGCGTCTGTGAGAAGAGCAAGTGCGTGGGGATCTCGGCGTCGGACGCCGGCGGCGACTCCACTGCACCAGCCACCGCGTGTGTGGCCTCCGGTTCAATATGCACGGCGGACACGGACTGTTGTTCGCTGCGCTGCAGCACCGTTGGCCGGTGCGTGGACACCGGAGGATCGAGCGGACGGCCAGACTCCGGATCGGGCGGATCGCCAGGATCAGGCGGGACGAGTAGCTGTTCGAATCTCTACGACGCATGCGCCGGCGACATGGACTGCTGTACGGGCCTGCTGTGCCAGTCAGGCATGTGCCGTTGAAGGACGCGCGTAAACCGAGTGCGGCTTGCAGGCATGAGTGTGTGCCGCAGTCTCTCGTTGGTTGGCGATGACGCGAGGCCGCGCGGTCTTTTTGCTTGTTCATTTTTTGTGCAGATCGTGTCACGACCATGGACACCTCCATGGGAATGAAACGTCGTGCAGGTGCTCGAAACGGAGCACAGAACCTGAAGGCGGAGCGCGATGGCAGATCGGTCGCCGAAGCGAGGATGGAGAGCATCATCACGGAGCTTCGGGAAGCGGTGGCCTCACGTGACGATTTTCTATCCATCGCAGCGCACGAATTGCGGACGCCACTCGGAACGTTGAATCTGCAAGTGAAGGCGCTCGCGCGGGCGCTCGATCTTCCATCACCGAAGGCGCAAGAGGCGGAACTTCGAACGCGCATCGCCATGGTCACGCGTCAACTTGCTCGGCTCGAACGGCTCGTAGGCGAGCTCCTCGACGTTTCAAGGATCCGCAAGGGCAAGCTCGTTCTCGATCGCGAACCCGTCGACATGCTCGTTGTCGTTCGCGATGTCGTGGAGCGCTACGCAGACGAAATTGCGCGAAGCGGCGCCAGCCTGATCATCGATGCGGAGGACGCCGAGGATCACGTGATCGGACAATGGGACGCCTCCTGCATCGATCAAATCGTGACCAACTTGCTCACGAATGCCCTTCGTTATGGCGGAAGATCACCCGTGCGGATTTCGGTCCGGCGCCAGGGCGAGACCGCACGACTCATGGTCAAGGATGAAGGAATTGGAATCGCGCCGGATCAGAAGGCACGCGTCTTCGCGCAGTTCGGACGCGTTGCGGCGTCGACGCACAAGGGGGGACTCGGGCTCGGTTTGTGGATCGTGAAGAAAATCGTCGAAGCTCACGGAGGAAGCATCGACGTCGTGAGCGATCTGGGCGCGGGCGCAACGTTCACGGTGGAGATGCCCGTCACGCCCCCCACATAGACGCCGGCCACGCAACCAAAAGGTTGCCTGAACGGTCAGAAAGAACTCGTTTGATAACCGTCGCGAGCGACGCGAGGCCAAGGCGGGGCCCGAGGAGCGACCGGAATAGCCGCAAGAAATTAGATGTGGCCAAGATTGCGCGCGAACGGCTCGCGGCTAGGAAGGCCGAGCGAGGAATACTCGGAGTATTTTGAGCGAGGCCGACCGACGACGCGAGCCGTGCAGCCGCAAGATTGGCCACATCTTCAGACGGCTTTGCCCATGGCCGAGTACCCCTTGTCGACGTAGATCGTCGTGCCTGTGATGCCACTCGCAAGCGGACTCGCAAGGAATGCTGCTGTGGCGCCGACTTCGCGTGCATCCAGCTCCTCGGGCAGGGGTGAGTTCATCTTGCTGTACTCGATCATCTGACCGATGAAACCGATGGCACTCGCTGCGCGCGACGCGAGCGGTCCGGCGCTGATGCAGTTGACGCGATGGCCGTACTTGCGGCCCGCTTCGAACGCCAGAAAGCGCGTGTCGCTCTCGAGAGCTGCTTTCGCTGAGTTCATGCCGCCGCCATAACCCGGGATGACGCGCTCACTCGCCATGAACGAAAGCGACAGATACGAACCACCCTTTCGCATGATGGGCGAGAAACGCTGGACCATCGAGACGAGCGAGTACGCACTGACGCTGATGGCGTCGAGATAGCCTTTGCGGCTCGTCTCGAGCAGCGCGTTTTTTACCTCGGGGGCGTTGGCAAGCGAATGGACGACGATGTCGACGCACCCGTCGCCGAAGTCGGACGTCATTTGATTGACGATGCCTTGGATACTGACGTCGCCGAGCTCTTTGTATCGCTTGCTCTCGCGCACGTCCGCGGGCATGTCCTCGAGCGTGTCGAACTCGGCATCGAGCGGGTAGATGCGTTCGAACTCCATCTTGCGACCATCCGCGAACTGCATGGACGCATCGAGCTTGCCGCGGCGAAGAAGTGTCGTGAAGATGCTGAGTGCTGGCGGCCAAGTCCCGACACACACCGAGGCTCCTGCTTCGGCGAGCGCCTTTGCGATGGCGAAGCCGAACCCGCCGTCGTCGGCGACACCGGCGATGAATGCGCGCTTGCCATGGAGGTCGATGCTCAACATAAAAGTCGTTTTGCCCTGGTCGCGGTGACGTCTCAATGAAAAACATCCATGGTGCGCGACCTGCCGGCCGTCGAAGCAAGAAAACCTTGAGAGCGTGTAGGGCAGCCGTCGCGAGCGAATCGAGGCTAGGGCGGAGCGCGAGGAGCCCGCGCAAGCGTACTCTTCGTACGTGCGCAGGCACCGCAGCGCCCAACCGACGAATCGATTCGCGCAGCAGGCTGGTAA
>WQYX01000025.1 GCA_009781005.1 Polyangiaceae bacterium
GCGGGCTCGTCGTCGACCACGAGCAAGTGAGCGTGCGGCATGAGGATGGCGACGAGGCTACATGCCCCGCCTCCGCTTTGCCATCTGCGGCGAACCGCAGAGATGTACTCTCGAGGGGAGTACTCAGAACCTATTGCCCCAAGTGCATGTCCTGCGACGATGCAACGCGCGGGGGTTCCACTTCTAATTTTTTTAGCAACCTCGCCGACGCGGGGGCCGAAGGGTGTTGGTGCAGCCCCAAAAGGCAAACCTCAGGTCCCCTCCAGCCGTTTGAAACTTCACCACCGCAAAGGATCACGCCGTGAACACCGCAGAATCTTCTTTTGGTCGCATTGATGAAACCCGAGCCAAGCTGCAGATCGACGGGCAGCCTGATGACGCGTTCGCCGTTCTGTCGTTCGAAGGCAAGGAAGAGATCTCCGCAAACTTCGTCTACGAGATCACCGTCGAGAGCAGCGCCGAAGTGGCGACGAAGCTAGATGATGCACTTGGACGCAACGCGAACTTCGCGACATGGCGAACCTCGGACGAGACCTCTACTCATATGATCTACGGGATGGTCCAAGAGGTGCGCCCAAGCGGCGTTGCGATCGGTACAACTCAGCGGAAAACGGTGTTGCGCGTAGTGCCAAGGCTCTACGAGCTATGCCACAAGCAGCGATGCCAGGTCTTCCAAAACCAAACCGTTGTGGATATTGCGAGGGAGCTTTTCAAGACGTGGTCCATTAATGTAACGGACGGCCGGCTCAGTCCCGCACCGCTCAAACGGGATTATTGCACACAGGTCAATGAGAGAGACTTCGATTTTCTCTTGCGTATCCTTTCAGAAGAGGGGATTCACTTCTATTTCGAGCAGGATGACCAAAAAGGGGAAGAGGTCGTCACCCTTATCAACAAGGCGGAATATCTGCCTATCAACGGAACGACGAACCGAATTCTGTACAACGACAAGGGTGGAGCCGTCACGAATGAACACATAAATTCCATCGTTCGTGAACGGCGCGTTCGCCCCGGAGCCGTTGCGTATCGCGATTACAATTTCCTTCGGCCCACGTGGGGGATGCTGGCGCTCAATAAGATGGCCCCCGTACAAGACGACATGGGAACGCGCGAAGAGCGCGAGATCTACGAATATCCCGGATATTACAACCATCCCGACGGCGAGAGCCTGGAGGGGGTTCCCGACGACATGCAAGGGCCACGGCGCAGCGGGCTGGATCGTGCGCAACTCCGGCTCGAAGAGCAGCGCTCCGACGCTCTCACGTTTTCCGGCGAAACGAACTGCCTGCGCATGCAGGTGGGTCGAGTTTTCGAAATGAGCAACCATCCAGATCAAATCTTCAATCGAAAATACGTTGTCACGCGCCTCGAGCTCTGCGGCAGGGGTGCGAATGCCCCGGCGCTCGAGCAAGGCGGCGCCACGTCCTCTGGAACAGGAATTTCTGTGAAATTCTGGGCCGTTCCTGAAGAAACGCCAATCCGGCCACGCGTCAAACCCAAGCCCAAAGCACACCTGCGCATCGCACGCGTGGTTGGACCGAATGAGAATGAGCCGAATATTGACAAGTACGGTCGAATCAAAATTCAATTCGCATGGGATCGCGAAAGAGACTTGGGTGCAGCCGACAGCAACGCCTCATGTTGGGTGCGCATGATGACGCCCGCGGCGCACCACACCCAAGGAACGTATATCCCCCATCGCGTGGGCGCAGAGGTGCTCGTTGATTTCTTAGACGGGGACGTGGATCGGCCTGTGGTCATTGGCGCGCTCTTCAATGAAGACAATCATCAGCCTCGCACGGTCCCCGACGACGCCACGCGCTCGGTCGTCTACCGCGGCATCAGCGTACCGGTGGGAGACAATTGGGGTCGCTTCAATGAAATCTCTTGTGAAGACAAGGTGGGGCATGAGGAGATTTATGTTCATGCGCAGAAGGATCTGAATGAGCGGATTTTGAATTGCCACTCAGAATCAATCGGAGTGAACCAGGCGTCCACGATTGGCAAGAACCAGACCGTGAAAGTCGGCAAGGATCAGACGATCACGGTCGGGCCCGGTAATCGCACGGTGACCGTCCATGGCAATGAGAAGATTCGCGTGGATGATTCGCGTACAGAACATGTTACTGGGGGTGAATTTGTGGAGATCTCATTGATACGCGAACACCGCATAGGGGCCCATGACTTGCTCACTATCATGGGGGGTAACCGCATGGTCAGCGTGGCGTTCGAGCACAACATCAAGTCGAAATCTCGCATAGAGAAGGTGGAAACGACGATTGACGTCAAAGCGGGAACCTCCATCCATTTGCATCACAACGACGACGCCCACCTCCAACTCGAAGCGGGCGTCGCGCGTCTCAGGGCTGAAACGGGGGTGCTTGTTGCGGGTGAGCCTGGACCCGTCACCGTCATTGGTAAGTCCGTCTTTCTCGTTGCTTCGGATGAGATTAGGATGCAGTGTGGAGGATCAATACTCTCACTCAAGAATGACGGAACCATTACCATCAACGGCTCAAAAGCAGTGGACCTCATATGCGGGAACAGCAAACTCAATCTCGCGCAAGCGACGGCTTCCATGAGCGCGGCAAAGGTCACCGTTGGGGCTACGAATCTCACTACCATTGGTGGCGGCCTTATCCGGATCGGGTGAAGCCATGCAACACCTCTTTCAAGATGTCGTGAAGCGATTGCAGGCCTTCCTTGCCCAGAAGAAGACATTCCTTCTTCTCACCCGATGCCGAGATGAAGACACTGCGATGCTTTTCAAAGCTCTGGAATCTGTGGACGAGATGGACTCGGACATCTTTTGGGTTTTCCACGAAGATTTTACAGATCCGAAAACCTATGCCAATTCGGTGGTCGAGAGTTTTCAGAAACAGGCAGAGACCTTGTCAAAGGAGTTAGAAGATAGCGGTGAACCTTCTTGGCCGCCGTTACCACCCCAGCTCACAAATCCAATGACACCTCCCACAGAACGACTTCGGTTGCTCGCCATGTACGCTCGGACGCGCATTCCAAATATGGAAGCAGCGCACTGTACCATTGCCCTGGTACCGATCCGGATTTTGCAGCCGCTCGAGTGGCGAGCCTTCGTGCATGAATTCATGAAGTATGACCCCGAATCACCATGGTGCCACCATATGCGCTTCATCATGCGTGAGCCATCTCACCTATCCATGGACAAGCTTTCGCCTGAACGAAAGGCCAAGCTGGATCCGAACGCCTTCCCGAATACAGAAATCTACTCCATCGATTTCAGTCAGGAGGCCCTTCAAAAGGCCATGAGAGACGAATTGGCCGACCCCACCATTCCACTTCCACAGCGAATGCAGTATCTTCTCATGGATGCGGCCATTGATTATGCGCACAAGCGATATTTGGAGGCAGGGGAGAAGTATCAACTCCTCCGGAAGTACTACACACGTACGAAGAATCCCACGCTTCTTGCCATCGCACTCAACGGGATTGGGGAGGTGCACGCCGCTGCTTCCCCCGGTCTTCGAGAGAAGGCCGTGGAATACTTCGAGATGGCGGCAACGACTGCCGTGGAGGCAGAGTGCTCTCCTGTGCTGCTCAACGTGATGTTGAATCTTGGCAATCTATATCTTGCCAATCATAAGTGGACTCAAGCGACGGAGCATTTCGAAGCTGCGGGGGAGTTGGCGCCGCTGCTTTCCAATGCTGGTGCGATGCTTCTCTCCCTAGAGAATATTGGGGTGTGCCGGTACAAACTCGAAGAGTGGGGTCCGGCGCAGAAAGCATGGCAAGACGGTCTAGAGCTGGCGCGAGCAACCAAGGATGACAATGCACGAAAGAAAATGCTCGTGCACCTTCGAGACATGTACAAAACGGCCCGCATGCATGATCGCCTTGCGGCGACCGAAGAGGAATTAAGGAGTTTACAATGAGCATTGTTGAGACGCTCAAAGGCGCGGTTGACCTGGCCAAAGACTACCCTGACACGGTTAAACGCGCATTCGAAGAATATCCCGACCAAATCAAATCGATTCCCGGAGAGATAAAGGACGAATGGGAGACTCAGACAAAGCCATTTGTAGATGCCTGGAAAGCAGCCGACGAGGCTTTGCACGATGGAAAACCGTTTAGTGCGGACAAAGTAAGGCGTTACGCCAAAGCGATGAAGGCTCTTTTCAATCTTGCAAAAAAGGAGAATTGGCTCGATCCGTTCCTCAATAGGATTTTCGCCAAAATCACCGCTCCGATTGCCGCATTGCTTCCGCCGCGACCTGCAGCATCACTTGGCTCGATGTACTTGGGGATGCCGCATGCGCATAAGAACGCTGCGGGGCCAAGTATAGGAATGGTCCTTGTTGGTCCAACCCCAAAAGTGATGATCAACGACTTGCCGGCGGCACGCGCGGGAGATCTCGGATTTGCTCCTACCTGCGGTGGTCTCACCCCAATTTTTGAGGTGACATGTGGATCATCGAAAGTTTTCATTGGCAACTATCGCGCAGCGCGCATGGGAGATCTTTGCCAAGTATGCGTTAAGGCCTCCACACCAACTGCGTTCCAACAAGGCGCGGCCTCGGGGGCGAAAGGTGCTGGCGTTGTTGCCGATGGTGCTGACGCCGTGGCGCATGCGGAAGAGGGGGAATGGGACGCGGCGATAGCAGGGGCACTACAAACGGTCGAAGATGCCAAGAAGATAGCAGTTCAGGCGGTTATGGGCACGGACCCCGCCTTGTCGCCATCGTTCGGTGCGATCATTACCGGTTCACCCGTCCTCGCAATGACGACTGCCGTCATCAATCCGATTCTGGCTCTCATCTCCTTCGCCTCGCCAGTTCTTATCGGCGGAATTCCTACACCTTCCAGCTTTGTCAAATTTCCTGGTGAACTAGGCAAGCTAAAAAGCGCAGGGGCCGCCTCCAGCGAAGGGCCACCCGCGAACTCGGGTACGGAAGGATGACCGACATGCAAAAAGTAATCACCAAAACATGTGTGGCTGGTCTCGGCGATCGCTTCGTGGGCGATCCGATCGATGTTGTGACGGGTGCTTTCGTTGATGACGTCCGGGATTTCGTCCTTGCAGGTGACGTCCCCCTCGAATTTCGCCGCACGTACAGCACCGAATGGGTTGCGAAGGATTGCGGTCTCGGGCGTGGGTATTCCCATAGCTTCAACCACTGCCTCGAGCGAAATCTCGATGGCATTTCCTACATTTCACCGCGCGGAATCGAGATTGATTTCCCAACCACGTATGCGGAAACCAACCGCGTCGTGAAACATGGCTATGCGCTGGTCAACGAGGGGCATCGCCTTGTGGTCGAACCTCCGGACGGCACCAAACTGATTTTCGAAAACACCCGTCCAACACGCTTGCCATGGCCTCTTCGCCTTCTTCAAGTGCACGCGGGTGGAGGTTCCGTCCACGTTCACTACAATCCCAATGATCCGCTTGCCCGGCTGACTTCCCTTGTCGACAGCTATCGCCGAGAAGTCTTCTTCCGGTGGGAAGACAAGCACATCGTCAGCGCCCACATTGTCTCGCGCACCTCCAACGCCACGAGCACCACGAATCTCGTTCGCTATTTCTATGATGGTGACCTTCTTGTGGAGGTAGAAGATGCCTACAAGCACCGGCTGAAGTACGAGTACGATGCAGACGGCAGACTGACGAAGCGCACCGACCGGCGGGGATATTCGTTTACGTTTCAGTACGACCGAGACGGCCGCTGCACGCACAGCGCGGCGGAAGACGGCATGCTGGAAGTATCACTGCAGCATTTTCCGCTCGAGCGACGCACAAAAGTCGCGCGCAGTGACGGTGGCGTGTGGGAATACCACTACAACGCCGCAAAGACACTGATGGTCATTGTAGATCCGGAAGGTGTGGAACGGTCATTCGTTCCGCGAGAAGAAGACGGACAAATTGATTTCGAGATTGATGGTGCGGGAAACCAGATCACGAACGAATACGATTCTGACGGGCGATTGGTGGCCAAAAGAGACAGAGACGGGCGACAGATGGCGGAGGAGCGCGAGCACCCGGTGCCCCTCTCTCCCCAAGAATATGAACTGGGTGGCTTGGTGCAGCTCACCAAGACGTTTCCAGAGCCCACGTTCTTGCAGACGCACGTGCCTCCGGACGTCGCCGAGTTGCTGACTGTCGCACAGTTGCAAAAGGATGGCAGCGTGCACCAAGTGCGCGACGTCCAAGGGCTTCTGATTCGCGAGGAGCGAGACGGGCTCACGCGGCGCTATGCCTACGATCCAGACGGCAATCTGCATTGGGAAATCGACTTCGACGGCGGCAAGACCGAATACGAGTACGCCTCCTACAATCACCTGACAAAAATCACCGATCCGAATGGATTCCAAACCCGCTTGGAATATACCAAACAAGACACGCTGCACGCCGTCATGGATACGAGCGGAACGAGGACGGAATATCCGAGAGATCTGCGGGGCGAGATCAAAGGGATCGAGCGCTTCGATGCCAAAAAGGAGGAATACAAGCGCGACGGGGCAGGACGTCTCATCGAGAAGACGGATGCTCAGGGCAGAAAGCTCTATGAGATTCGACGCGGACCGCAGGGAGAGGTGCTGGAGCGCACCTTCGCGTCGGGGGGCTTCGAGCGATTCACGTACGAGGATGACGTACGCGTTGTCGCCGCCGAGACGCCGTCCGCCAAATGCACCTTTGCATATGACGATCATGGCAATCGCATTAAGGACATGCGCAACGGCAAGGGGGTAAAGCGCGAGTTCGAGGACGGGAAGCTGATGGAGCATAGGGTGCTCGAGAAATTCATCACGCGCTACGAGTACACGGAGACGCCTTTCGCGAAGGAAGCGACCATCACGGATCCGACCGGCCGCACGCATCGACTACGAGACCACGGTTATGGCGTGGTAACGAAAGAGTGGGCAAGTGGCCGGAAGGAGACGACGCAATACCATCCGGACGGGCACGTGCTCGTGAGACACGTGGGCGGGGAGAAGTCCGCCACGTGGGCGCGGAGGTTTCAGTATTCCGGCGAGGGATACCTCGTGGCGCGGTTCGACTCGCAGACGGGGCCCGCACACTTCGAGCACGATGCGGGACACCGCCTCGTGGCCGTGCAGGGGCCTGCGGGGAGCAGGCAGGTGTTCGAGCACGATGCTGCGGGCAATCTGACGCGCAACGGCAACGTCGGGAGTGCGCGCTACGATGGCAGTCTACTGATGGAGGCGAATGGCCGCCAGTTCGAGCACGACATCCGGCAGGCGGTACGCTCGGAGCAGTGGCATAACGGAGTCCGGAGATTCTACCGAGACGAGCGCGACCAGCTTGTATGGGTGGAGTCGTATCAGAAGCGTGAGGATGGCCAATGGCATCCCAATCCCCATTGGACGGCGAAATATGACGCACTGAACCGACGGATTGAGAAGAACTTTTACGGCGAGACGACGACGTTCTATTGGGACACGGATAGGCTCGCGGCGGAAGTCATGCCGGACGGGCAGCTTCGCGTATACGTCTATGCCGATGCGCTGGCGATGACGCCGATTCTCTTCGTGAATTACGCAGGCGTAGAAGCCGACCCGTCATCCGGCACGGTCTACGCGGTGTTCGCAGACCACCTCGGGTGCCCCGAGCGGATTGAAGATATGGAGGGGACGATTGTGTGGGCGGCCCGCATCGCACCCTACGGCATGGTGCACGTGACGGAGGGGAAAGGCTTCCACCAGCCGCTTCGATGGCCCGGACATTACTACGACCGAGAGCTCAAACTTCACTACAACCGCTTTCGGACGTACTCCCCGGAGCTAGGCAGATACTACGAGCCAGATCCGCTGGGACGGGGTGGTGGCCTTGAGAACGTGTATGCGTACACGAACAATCCGCTCTTCCGAGTGGACACACATGGCCTCGCCTGTCCGTTTGCGAAGGGAGCGAAGGGCGAGGGAAAGAACGACGGAGAGTGCAAGCCCGATACGGAGACTCACTGCGAATCCGGTCATCGCAAGTGAGTCACGGCGATAGGCGCTCGATCTTCCAGGATGCACCGTTGATACGCGTATACCGCAGACGATCATGCAGGCGGCTCGGGCGGCCCTGCCAGAACTCGATACGCTCGGGCGCAATTCGATAACCGCCCCACATGGGCGGACACGGGATATCACCATGACCGAATCGCGCACGTATCTCGGCGACGCGGCGTTCGAGCTCGTCGCGCCCGGAAATCACGGCGCTCTGGCATGACGACCATGCGCCAATCTGGCTTTCGCGCGGACGACTGCGAAAGTATGCTTCGGATTCGTTTCGAGAAATCTTCGATACGGATCCCGTTACCCGCACCTGACGCTCGAGCAAAACCCAGAAGAAAGAAGCGCACACGCGGGGGTTCGCATCGATATCAGCACCCTTGTCGCTATCGTAATTCGTGTAGAAGACGAGTCCGCTGTCGTCGAGGCCTTTGAGCAAGATGACGCGCGCCGAAGGCTCGCCGGCCGCACTTGCCGTGGCAACCGTCATGGCGGTCGGCTCGGGGTGTTTGGCGTCAATGGCCTCGCGGAGCCAACGCTCGAGTTGACGTACGGGCGAAGGGTCGAGTGCGCTTTCAGAAAGGCCGGCGCGCGCATATTCCGTGCGAATGTCCATGAGATCGACTGGCATTTTGCTCCTATTACGCGGTGCTGCGCAGAATGGGAAACACCGAGACGAAACGCGCCCCGCCGCTGGGCGCTCGCTCCGCCCATATCTCCGCACCGTGACGGTCCAGAATGTTCTTGACGATGGACAGGCCGAGGCCCGTCCCGCCTCCGTCGACCCGCGTCGTGAAGAACGGCGCGAAGATGACGTGCATGTGCTCCGACGCGATGCCGTGACCATTGTCTTCGACCATGACTCGTACGTGCGAGCCGTCCGCCTGGAGCTCCGTCGAGATGGACAGAACACCTCCACGCGCGGGCACGGCATGGCACGCGTTGGTAAACAGGTTCACGAAGACCTGCGCGAGTTGCTCCGGCATGCCGCGCACGTCGGGCACTGCGCGGGAGAAGCGACGCTCGACGACCACCCCGTGCTCGGCGATGACGTGCTCACAAAAAGCGAGCGCTTGCTCGATGACGTGCTCGAGCGACACCTGAACTGCGACCTCGCTCGACGGACGCGCATACGCAACGAGATCGCGCGTGAAACGCAGGATGCGGTTCGATGACTCTTCGATCCGGCGCAGCCTCTCCATGCTGTCGGGATCGTCTTTCATCCCCGTCTTGCGAAGAAGCCAGCCCGTGTAAGCGACGATGGACGTCAGAGGGTTATTGAGCTCGTGGACGACGCCCGCGGCGATCTGACCGAGGCTCGCGAGCTTCTCGGCTTGAACCATTTGTGACGTCAGCGCGCGAAGCTCGCGCGCGTCGTCCGCTGCCTTTGCATGAAGGCGAGCAAGACCGAGCCCGCGGCTCATGGCGAACACCGCACGGCGCACGACGAACATCATGGGGGAGTCGCTCGCGATGATGCTCGCGTCGTCGCTGGCGACGTGAAGAGTGCTTCCGCGCTCCTCCACATGCAGCACGCGCTCATGGGCGTAACCCGGAAAGAGGCGCGTGGGGTCGACGCCCTCGCCTCGGCGCTCTTCGCCTTCGGGGACGTATTTGAAGAGGTGCTGCTCGCCGATCGACGGCGCTGAGGTGCAGGGGGTCGGCGATCGCTGCGGCGCCGCGACGAGACACACCCCCACGCCGAGGTTCGGGAAGATCTCCGCGACCGTTCGCACGAAGAAAGACGCAACGGCACTCTCCCCTTTTTCGACCGGCGCCTCACATGCGGCAACCAGAATGCGATCGAGCCAGGCGGACTCGACGCCAATGCCCGAGACCAACGTTGCCGACGTCTCTCGACTGAAGGGGCCAGCCGAGACAGTCACGCGTTCGTAAGCGTTGATGACGTTTACCGATCGAATCATGGCTACTGCCGTTCACTCCCCGTTCCCGTAGAGGGCTCCAAAGAGGGTGCAGAGTGCACATTCGTTCCCGAGCATGCCGATGGCTCCTCGTCCTCCCCTTCGACCTTGACGGACTGCGCGCCCGCGGACAGCTCGAGATCCACGATCTCCGTATCGCCGACGTAGTTCTTCGTCACGAACTTCGTGACCTTGCCGAGTTGGCGGACGATCTCCGCCATGCGATCAGCCTCACCTTCGATCACTGCGGCGGCTGCCGCTGCCTGCGTTCCGGCTTCCAGGAGACGACGAAGCAGCGTCGCGTAGCTGCGGACACTCGTGAGAGGTTGGTTTAGTTCGTGTGCAGCAGCGCCGGCGAGCTTGGCGACGGCGGCCTGGCGCTCCTGGGCGAGGATCCGTTCCTGCGCCTGCTGAAGCTGCTGCTCCATCCGCATCTTCTCGCGAAGATCGGTCAAGATGCTGACGCTACCGACTTGCGTGTCACCCTCGTGGATGAATGCACCGGAGAACGACACGGGCACGCGTGCGCCGCTCGTGTCGAGGATATCGACCTTGGCGCCGTCCACGCGCCCGCCGCCATCGCGCATCATTTCCCTGATCCGCTCCAGATCGCCGTCAGGGAAAAGACGGCTCGCATCGGCACCGATGATGTCCTTGCTTGCGCAGCCGAAGAGACGTTCTGCAGCCTGGCTGAAGAGCACGACGTGCTTACGCGTATCGCAGCTAACGATCGCATCCGCCGAAGCGTCGATGACGCGACGGAGCGAGTCCTTCGTCTTGACGAGCTCGGCTTCGACTTCGCGCTGGCGGGTGACGTCGCGAAACGAACAGAGCACGACCCCCTCTTCGCGCAGCACGCTCGCGAAGCTCACGTTGACGACGAGAATGCGGCCGTCGCGCGCGCGGACGTGAACGTCCACGTCCCTCGGAAAGATGCCGCGGACGAAGCCGGCGCGTAGCTCCGAAAAGCGCGTCACTTCTTCGTCGTTCACGCAGATTTGGTCGATCAGTCTGCCGCGCAACTCCCTCTCGCCGTAGCCGGAGATCTCGCGCGACTTCGGGTTGCCAAAGAGCAGGCGGCCGTTCTTATCGATGACGATGATGCCGTCCGCCGAGCTGTCGAAAAAGTCGGCATAGCGCTCGAACACCTTCACCCGCCGCTCGGCCTCGAAACGCGCCTCCGTCTCCTGCTGCGTGTGATCCCTCAAGGATTGCAGGATGCGCGCGTTGCGAAGCGCGATCGCCATCGCGCTCGCGATCGTCCGGCAGACGGCGAGCTCGCGCGCACCGAACGCGCCTGCTCTGCGCGAGCGAAGAAAGAGCACGCCCATCGGCCGCCCCTCGTAGAGGATCGGAAGGATGCCGAGGCTTGCGAACGCCGCACTCTGCATGCCAGCCTCGCGCACGATCTCCAACAGCGAATGCGTTCCGGCGTCTTCGACGACCAGCGGCTCTCCGCTCGCGAGAACTTGGCGGATCTCGGGATACTTCTTCAGATCGATCGCCAGATCGCGGAGCTCTCTGTCGTCGGAAGCGGCGACGACGTAACCAATCTGTTCGTTGTCGTCGCGGACGAGGACGATCGAGACGCGATCGACCCTCGCGACCTCCGCGATGCGCTGCACGACGGTGAAAAGGATGCCGCGGAAGTCGAGATTCGACGCCAGCGCCTGCGTGAGTTCGAGCACGAGCTGGGCATCTTTCTCGCGGCGCGCCAATGCGTCCATGGCTGTGCGAAGGCGAAGTTGGCCGCGCACGCGTGCGACGATCTCCACGGTCTTGAAAGGCTTGCGCACGTAGTCGTCGGCGCCGGCTTCGAAGGCTTTGACGATCGCCTCTTCCGACTCGAGCGCCGTCAACACGACCACGGGCAAGTCGCGCGTGGCAGGACGCGCTCGCAGCGTGCGGAGGATCTTGTAGCCATCGACTTCCGGCATGATGAGATCGAGCAGCACGAGCGACGGCTGCACTCTGTTGATTTGTGCGAGCGCCTCGGCACCAGAGCCAACGGACACGTATTCGAGCTCGGCTCCCGCGAGGGCTCGTTCGAGCACGCGCCGGATCGTCGTGTCGTCGTCGACGATGAGAACGGGGCGGCCACTCACGAGTTCCAGTCTATCTCACCGCTCGAGTGCGAAGAACTTTCCCGACGACGCCCAAAGTCCGCACAATAGTGCTCTATGTCGCCTGCAGCCTCGAGTTATCGAATTCGAATGCACGGGATCCGTTTCCGCGCTCGCCACGGGGTCTCGCGCGCCGAACGCGGCCTTGCTCAAGACTTCACGGTCGACGTCGACATGGATTTGCCGCCCGGTGATCTGCCGCGCCGCGACGATATGAAGGACGTCTTCGATTACGACCGAATCGGATCCATCGTCGTGGAGCTCGGCACGAGCGAGTCGTACCGACTGCTCGAGATCCTCGCGCAGCGCATCGCCTCGCGCCTCCTCGCAGAGACACCCGCGCTTGCCACCACCGTTGCAGTACGTAAGTTCGCTCCTCCCACAACCGCCTCCGTCGAGCAGGTCACCGTCGAGGTCCGCCTCGTGAAATAGACCTCTCTACGCGCGTTCATACTTCGAGGTCGACGATGAGCGGCAGGTGGTCGGACGCGCGACGCGACAACGCGTCGTACGGTACGCGAGCGGCGCGTACGTCGAGATCGTCCGAGACGAAGACGTGGTCGAGCCGGAGAAAAGGCAAGAAGCTCGGAAACGTGGAACGCGGCTTGTGCCCGGGGATCACGCGCTGCGCATCGCGCATGCGCGCTGCGATGCGCCGATACGTCGTCGCGTCCGGCACTGCGTTGAGGTCGCCGCAGAGAATGCACGGGTGCTCGAGCTCCGTGCTCCCGAGCCATCGGCGCGAGACGAGTTCGAGCACCTGCGCAGCACGCTCGCTCCGATAGACGCCGAGGTGCGTGCTGAAGACGTCGAGCGTTCCTCGCTCCAACGCGATGCGCGCCCATATCGCGCCGCGCGGCTCCGCATCGCGAAGCGACGGGAAGGTCGTCACTCTGCGAAGCGCGATGGGGTACCGGCTGAGCAGCGCATGGCCGTAGTAGCCAACGTTGTTCCGAAACGTGCGGCAGAAAAGTAGCTGCATGCCGAGATGCGACGACAGCTCGCGCGCGTGGTGCGCGCCTACGTCTTCGTCAGTCTCGGGAGCGTCGAGCTCCTGCAGCGCAATGACATCGGCATCCGCACGGGCGCAGAGTTCGGCAACCGCGTCGTAAGAATCTTTGCCATCGATCCCAACACAACGATGCACGTTGTAAGTCATCACGCGAAGACGGAGCACGGTAACGAGCCAAGCTAAGCGCGGACCACGAGCTAAGCGGGGCGGCGCGCGCTCATGGCCATGTTGGCGTCGATGTGGATGGTGAGCGCCATCTCGGTCGTGCTGACCGTTACCTCGCCATCCGCGGGCGAGAGATCGAAGCAACGGTGCGGCGTGAGCTTGTCCGGCAGGGCGCGGTGCACCGCAAGCGTCTTCGAAAAATTCCAAACGAGCTTGCTTCGCTGTGCGGCGATCGCCTCGTTGACGGTCTCGACGATGCGCTCGTCGAGAAAGCCGGGAATGTGTTTGAAATCGAGGTGCTCGAGCGTCGGCTCGAACGCGAGCACGTGCACGCCGTCTCTCACAGCCACGAACGGCACGAGCAAGATCTGCCACGCGCGCACCGTGACGGGAATGACGAGCCCGGCAATCTCCCAGCGCAGACGCGCGGATCCCGCAATGCGAAGCCCTGCGTCCGCCACGAGCTCGACGTGCCAGGGGCGTCCCAGCGAGATCGTGCGCCGTGGCCGGCGGCTGATCTCGAAGTCGAGTGGCGTGATCTCCTCAATCGCTCGAAGCAGATCGTTCTTCGTGAGCACCGCACTGAGACGCATGGTTCGCCTTCCTCAAGACTAACGACGAGGCATCACGCGTGCACGCCGCATCGATCTGGGATCGCCGTCATGAGGTTCACGTACGTGCTCGTTGAAGAGGTGGACTGCTGGGCCGCCGAATGCCAAGAAGCTGACGCGATCGGCGAGGGCATCACGCGCAACGAAGCCGTTGCGTCGCTGCGCCAAGCTTTGCTCGAGCGACTCTTCCGACCCGATGCCGTGGCGCCGCCATCCGAAGCGAACACGACATCCATCGAGCTCATTCTGCTGCCTGGACCGCCTTCGATTTGACGCGATCTCATCGTTGGGGCCTGCGCTGCGGTCCTCAAAGCCAGAAAAGGCTATTCCGGTCCGCTGCTCGGCCCCGCCCCGACCTCGCGTCAACTTGAAGGCGGTCTATGGATAGCAATCGATCGCTACGGTATGCGGATCCAGCGCATGCGATAGATTGGAAGGCCGTCGGCGATGGCGCGGTGTTCGCGCGGGCTGCGCGCTCGATACGGATTGTCGCGCAACGCTGGCGAACCGGGTTCATCTCCTGCAGGCACGAAAGCGCCATGCGACGAGACTACTTTTGCGTAGAGCTCGGCTCGCTCGAGAACGTCCGTCTGCACGAAGAGCTCGCCACCGCGTTCGAGCAGACGCGCCATCTCGTTCAAGAAGACGTCGCCCATGACGAGACGCTTCTCGTGCCTCTTCTTCCACCACGGATCGGGGAAGTGGAGGAACGCACGGCGCACACCATGATCGGGACCGAGACGCGCAAGCGCGATGCGCGCATCTTCGCAGAGCACGCGCGCACGCGCGGCATGACCGGCCTTGGCGAGACGCGCGTCACCGACGACAGCCCACTTCTTTCTGATCTCGAGGCCGAGCAGCGCTGCCTCGGGCTCGGCGAGCGCGCGCTCGACGAGAAAGCCCGACTTGGGTCCCGGACCGATTTCGATCTCGAACCATGCACCGCGCACGACAGACGCGATCTCGACACGCGTCTCGGTCTCCGTTTGCGCGAGGGACGCGAGACGCGGAGCATGTTCGTACGGGCTGCGCACGCGGCGCGGATAGACGCGCGGGCGTGAACGGTCAAGGTCTGGTAGTTTGCGCCGGTGGTTGTCGGCAAGCACGCGCGCCGGATCGTGCCTCTCGTGCTGCTCGCAGGCATCACCTCTTGGTTGGCATGGACAACCGTCCGCGCGGTGCTCGCGAGGGTCGGACACCCCGGCGGCACATTGGATGATACATACATCCATTTCCAGTACGCGCGCGCCATCGCCGAGGGTCACCCTTTCCGATACCAGGCCGGCGAACCCATCTCGACGGGCGCAACGAGCGTTCTCTGGCCCGTGCTGCTCGCCGCGCCGTACGCACTCGGTCTCCGCGGTGAGCTCCTCATGTGGGCCGCATGGACGCTGTCGTACGCGGCGCTCGCGGCCCTTGCCTACGAGGCCTACCGACTGACGCTTCCGCTCGCGAGTCACGCCGCGGCTCTCGGCGCGGGCGCCATGACGCTCTCGTTCGGCGGCTTCGCGTGGTGCGCAGCGAGCGGCATGGAGATCGTGCCCTTCGCGTGGCTCATCGCGCACGCGACGCGATGCGCATCGGATTGGGCTGAAGCAACCAAAGAGTTGCGTCCAGAATTGCGCTCGGCGAGGCGTCTCCTCTGGCTCGTCGCCGTCGCGATCGCGGCTCCTCTTCTCCGGCCCGAGGGTGCACTGACGTCGCTCGTCCTCGGCAGCGCAGTCCTCTTCTTTCCGCGCACACCGCGATGGACATCACGCGCACGAGCGGGCGTCTTCCTGCTCGCCGCGATTGCGCCGAACGTCATCCTGATCGTGCTCACGGGCCACCCAACATCGAGCACCGCACAGGTGAAGCTCCTCGTGGGCAATCCGTATTACGTGCTCTCCGACGCGGTGATCGCCAACGCTCGGATCCTCGTGGGCACGATCCTCAACGGCGAGCTCTGGTCGGCCGAATTCCTTCCGAAAGGCGGCTCAGCGATTGCGTGCGCGGGTCTCGTGGCGCTCGCATGGCAAGGCCACGCAAGCCGGCGATGGTTTCGCGCCATCGCCATCGCGGTTGTCGCGCTGACGATGTTCGTACCATGCATCTACGTCACGTTTCTCTGGAACCGACTCCGCTATCTCTGGCCGTTCGCAACCGGATGGTTCATCGGCCTCGCGTGCCTCGCGCACATCGCCGGGGCGCTCGCCGCACGCATCGATCCAAGGAGCGCACCGGCCGTGACCGCAATCCTCGCGGGTGCAATCTCCGGCATGCTCGCAGCGCGGCTCGATGGGATCATCGAGGACGTCGCGCAATCGGCGAGCGGTATCGATCGCCAGCAGGTGACGATTGGTCGATGGATCAAAGGGGCTCTTCCAAAAGACGTGCGCGTGGGTCTCAACGACACGGGCGCCATCGCATACTTCGGAGATCGCAGAACCTTTGATATCGTCGGCCTCACCACGCCCACCGAAGGTCGCTACTGGGTTGCAGGTCCGGGCTCGCGCCTCGAGCATTACGAACGAACGCACACGACTTCGCCGTCGTCGCTGCCAACGCACTTCGCCGTGTACCCGGAATGGATGGCGTGCGATCCCGTCCTCGGGCGCGTGATCTACGAGGCGATCGTGACCGACTCCACGATCCTCGGCGGTCAAGTCATGCGCGTCTACGAAGCCCGTTTCGATCGGCTCGGCACGGGCGAATTGCCGTGGACGCGCGCGGGCAAGATCCACGACGCGATCGACGTCGCCGATCTCGAGAGCGAAGCCGAGCATCGCTACGAACTTCTCGGCGCGCGCGACGGCGAACAGATCGCGTTTGAGGGCCCCACACCGAACGGAGACGTCGTGGTCGACGGAGGCCGCACGAACCGCACGCGCGAACGCTTCGAGGCGCACGTTCCGCACGACCATTCCGGCAAGATGCGCCTCATCGCTCGCGTCGAGGCCGCAGCGTTCGGAAGCTTGCACGTTGCAATCAACGGAAACGAAATCGGCCGCGCTGCGCTTCGTCCAGCAGGGTGGGAGGAGCTGTCGTTCGACGTACCTGCGAGTCTCGTCGCGGGCACGATGAACGTCGAAGTGCAGGAAGAAGGAACCACATTCACGTCATTTCATTGGTGGTTCGCCGACGTGCTGTGAGTCAACGCACCTGATATGGTCCGGCCAAGGAATTGCTATGCTACGAGCTCTAAGTGTTGAGAACTTTCGAGGTCTTGAAACATTCTCAATGGCCAACTTGGGGCGGATCAACCTCCTCGTTGGGACGAACAACTGCGGCAAGACATCGATATTGGAGGCGATCCACCTCCTCAGCACGCGAGGCGATGCTTCGTCATTGTGGTCGGTCCTTGGCCGGCGCGGAGAGTCGCTTGAGGGGGCCTTGTCCAGCCGAGACGATCTCGAAGCGGACATCTGCCACTTATTCCATGGCCACCAACTCACGCCCGGAAAATTCTTTTCTATTCAGGGCAAAAACGATGCGTTGTCTGAAGCACTCGTCGCGACGATTGTAGAGGCCAATGACTCAGGTGATTCCGACAGACCAAATGCTGCCGAAATTCGGCAGAAGGCTCTCGCATTCGATGATGCCGAGGTTGGACTGCCCAGTCGACTGGCACTTGCCATACGTTGGCAACGAGAGACAATTCCTATTGGAGAGCAGCTCCTCCTGTTGAGCCGTCAAGGTGGAATGCGGTCCTCGGCCGCTGAGCGAGCCACCCGACGACGAGGGCGAGAGGACGAAGATAAGCCAATTCAGCTCATCACGACCGCAAGTCTTACTCGTCATGAGGTAATGCGCCTCTTCGATGATATCGTACTGGGACCCGAAGAGAGAGTTCTCGTTGAGGCACTCCGCATCATTGAACCGACGATTGAGCGCATTGCAGCAATAGGTAGCCGTCAACTCTATTCTCTCGGCGCCCGTGGGGGATTCGTTATCATTTGCCAGGGAAGCACCCAACGCATTCCAATCGGGAGCATGGGAGACGGCATCTGGCGCATGCTCGGGATCGTGCTCTCATTGATGCGCGTTCCAAACGGGACTCTGTTGGTCGATGAGATCGATACCGGACTCCACTATACGGTGTTAGCCAACATGTGGAAGGTGGTGCTAGAAACTGCCAAGCGACTGAATGTTCAAGTATTCGCAACAACCCATAGTCGCGATTGCTATGAAAGCTTGGCAGAGATTTCACGCCCCCAAGTCGTTGACAAAAACGAAGTGTCCATCCAACGAATTGAACGCGATCGCAAGGAAGCCGTCGCATACAGTGAGCAGGAAATTGTGATTGCAGCAGAGAGCGGTATCGAGGTTCGCTGACCCATGCCACAACCGAAGACGCGCATTCTCCTCGTTGAAGGCAAAACGGAAGAGCGCATCATCCCTGAACTTATGGAGGCGAACGACATCCATTGGGGTCCCCCCAAAAACCCCATTGTGACAATCCTCGACTCCGACGGGGTCGAAAACCTGCTTAGGGAAATCCCGGTTCGACTCAAAACTCCAGGCCTGACGGCGCTCGGCGTGATTGTCGACGCAGATGATGATGCAGACGCTCAGTGGCAAAGGATTCGAGCACGAGTGCTGGGGGAGTTTGCGGAACTTCCCAATATGCTTCCAAAAGAAGGGCTGGTTGTAACTTCCAAAGACGGCAAGATCCGCTTTGGCGCATGGGTCATGCCGGATAATCAGAGTCGCGGGATGCTGGAAACGTTTCTCCACTTCATGCGACCCAAGGAGAATCAACTTTTATTGGATCACACGCACAGCAGCACAATGACGGCGCGAGAACTGGGTGCAACCTTCAAAGAAGCTCACTTGGATAAGGCCGAAATCCACACCTGGCTTGCATGGCAACATCCTCCCGGATGCCAGCTCCACGACGCCGTGAAACAAAAAATTCTTGTACCTAAGCATCCCTACGCAGGTCCCTTCGTCACCTGGTTCAAATTGCTCTTCGGTGTCTGATCCCGGCATGCACCTGGAGAGGCGTGGTAAGAGGCCACTCGCATTGAGAAAACGTCCCCTCGGCAAAACTGGCCTCATCGTCTCAGAACTCTCCGTCGGCACGTGGGGTCTTGCCGGCGACGGCTACGGAAAGGTGGAGGAGGCCGAAGCCGAGCGCGTGCTTCGCCGTGCGGTCGAGATGGGGTTCAACCTGATTGACACCGCGGACGCGTATGGCGGCGGCCGGATGGAACGGCTCGTTCGGAAGCTGCTCGTCGACCACCGCGATCTCGTCGTCGTCACCAAGGGCGGCGTCGATCGCACGACCGATCCAGCGCGCAAAACGTTCGATCCCGAGTATCTCCGAGGCGCCGTGGAACGCTCGTGCAAGCGCCTCGGCACGAGCACCATCCCAATCTATCTTCTGCACCACCCAACGCCCGACGTCATCGCACTCGGCGACGCCGTGGGTGCGATGGAGGACCTCAAGAAGGCTGGCAAAATCGCACACTGGGGTGTCTGTGCGGGCGACGAGGATGTGGCGCGCGCTGCCATCGACAAGGGCGCGGAGGTGATCGAGCTCGCCTACAACCTTCTCCATTCGATCGATCTGCACCGCTTGTCCGGCGACCTCATGGTCTCCGGCTCGGGTGTCCTCGCGCGCAGCGTGCTCGCTTACGGCATGCTCGCCGGCGCGTGGGCGAAGGACCACGAGTTTCCCGAAGGCGACCATCGCACGGAGCGATGGACGAAAACGGAGCTCGAGCACCGTATCGCGCAGCTCGACGCCGTCCGCTACCTCGTCAAGGGCGACGTCCACACGATGCGGGGGGCGGCGGTGCGCTTCGTGCTCGCCAGTCACCTCGTGTCGAGCGCCGTGCTCGGGCCGCGCAGCGTCGTTCAGCTCGAGCAACTCGTGCGCGAAACCGGCGGCGGCCCGCGCTACCTCACGGACGACGATCTGCGCGCGCTGCCGCGCGCACTCGACAAGGTTGGAATCGCAACATGATGAGCCCTCGTGACAGACAAATCGTCGTCGACAAGCTCCTCGCTGCTGCACGCGAGGCAGAAAAGATCGTGATGCGCGTCTACGGCGAGGCAGACTTCGGCACCGAGCTCAAAGGCCCGAACGATCCGGTGACGCGTGCGGATCGCGAGGCCAACACGCTCTTGCTCGAGCACCTCGGCCACGATTTTCCGGGTATGCCCATCGTCGCGGAAGAGAGCGATCCGAGCACGTACGCAGACTTCGAAAAAGAGCGCACGGCGCTGTTCGTGGATCCGGTCGACGGCACGCGGGAGTTCGTCGAACGCAACGGCGAGTTTGCCGTCATGATCGGCGTTGCCGAGGATGCACGCCCCACTGCCGCCGTCATTGCGTGCCCCGCGCTCGGCGCGACGTACATCGGTGCGGAGGGCATGGGTGCCTGGATCATCGACGCAGGCGGCGCGCGTTCACCCATCCGCGTCTCGACCACGCGCACGCTCGCCGAAAGCCGCTGCGCGGTCTCGCGCCATCATCTCAACGAGACCGCGAAAGCGCGACTTGCGGTGCTCGCGATGAAGGAGCTCGTTCGCATTGGCAGCGCAGGCATCAAAGGCGTGCGCGTCGCAACCGGCGAGGTCGACGTCTTCGCGCACCCCACCAACGGCAGCATGAATCTGTGGGACGCATGCGCGCCCGACGCCATCGTGCGCGCAGCAGGTGGCATTTTGACCGACGCGCTCGGGCAGCCTTTCGACTATCGCGGCGCGGTCTCGCAAGGACGCGGGATGCTTGCTGCAAATCCAACGTTGCACGCCGAGGCCGTTCGACGGCTTCGGCGCATTTAGGTGTTCCTCAGAGCAACGCGGTCGTCGAGGCAAAGTATTTCGTTATGGCGTTCTTGAACTGGCTACCGTCGCTCGTTGCGGTCGTCTGATTGCCCGCGCCGGTGCCAAAGACGGCGCCGATGCCGCCGGCCGCAACGAACTCGTCGGGATGTGTGAAGAGGTAGTGCACGCGGTTGTCACGGTAGGCACCCGCGGTTCCACCGGGTTTCGTGCTCGGCACGCCGAGCGGCATCTGCCACCAGAGAAGAGGCAACCCCGTGCCGTCATGGATTGCCTTCGCCCACGCGAGGTGATCATGGAAGTTTGGATGTTGCACGTTGGCCTCGTCCCAATAAAACGTGCCCGATCGTTGGCAATTCGGATCGGTCGCTTTCTCGAAACAGCCCGCGTCACGATCGAGCGTCTCGACCACCATGAGATCGGCGTCGGTGGCACCGATATCAACAAGGTATTTCGCAATGCGCACAGGATCGCTGACGTTGTTCGTATACGCACCAAAGAGGGATGCCGACAGACCCATGAGAACTTTTGGTGAGAGTTTGCGACCGAGCCGGATCGTGCAGCGTGCCAAACCTGCGATGTTGTTGGGTAGATCGACGCACTCGGGCACCAAGGACGCAACGAGCGCCGGAACGGCCGTTGGAGAATCCCCACCATGCTGCTCGGCGTAACCCCAGAGATCTGGCTCGAGATGGACAATGGCGACAGAGCCGAACTCACCAAGTCGTTGGAACATGGTGCGCACGCCGCTCCAGTAACGAGTCATGAACGTTGAATCGAGAAGGCTCCCAAGATTGCCATCGCCGTACGCGGCCGCCTGATAGAGCGTGAACATCGGTATGACGCCGTGTGCCTTTGCCGCGTTCGCGTGCATCGTCACGTACTGCCCAGCGGGCGAGTTCCATGTCGGCCAATCGAGACCAGATAGATACATGTAATGGATATCGAGTTTCGTCCCGAGCTTGTAAGCCGTGACGTCGTTGGGGTCATAGGTTTCCGCGTCGTTGCCGAGCCCGACGACGAAGCGCGCCGGCACTCCGAGCTTTTCAGCAAGCCCGCGCGCGGCGGACGTCGCTCCAACAACATCGGTCCCCGACGAGCCGGCATCGGAGGGGCCGGCATCGGAGGACAGACTGCCCTGAGACGTGTTCGTTGGATTCGTTGTTCCGCCGGCGTCATCCGCGATGACGCCCGCATCGGCCGCCGTCGAAGCTGGCGCGCTCAGCGACTCGGAGCCCGGGACGTCGTCCGTCACCCCCGCCGTCGTCTGGCAGCCGGTCGTGAGACCGAAGATGAAGAGGCTCGCGCCCACCGCATGATTTGAAATGAGGAATGTCGGTTTCGTCATCGCGAATCATGACGGTACGCAGGAGCTGCCTTTCCGGCCAAGCGTGGCCTTGAAAATATGGGAGAGCGTGGACGCGGGCAGAGCACAATAGGGGTGCGGAAGAACGACGTGATGGAGAAGAATTTCGCGAAAAATCAAAAGAGAGAGAGTCGCGAAATACGCAGAAACGCATAGAGACGCATACACGTGCGTCAGAGGACCCCGGGCGCACGCCACTGCGCGAAGTCGTCCGGAAGCGGCCCCGGAAGCGTAGGTTGCACGGTGCGTTCGAGCAGTTGGAAATCATGGCGCACGACGAGATCGAGCGGCAGTCCCCTGCCGGGTCCGCCGCGTTTGAACCACGCGCGCGCGGCGTTGACGTTTTGAATGAGCACCCAGTGTTGCGGATCGGTCTTCGCGGCGAGCGTGAACGAATCCATCATCTGATCGATGTTGCCGCGGGCTTTCGCAATGCACGCAAGGTGATTGTACGAGAGGCCCGGACAGGGGTAGCCGAGTTCGAGCGCGCGCCGGATATGTTGCTCTGCCAGATCCAGCTTGCCTTCGTGGTAATAGGCGGCGCCGAGATCCATGTGAGCCGCGTGACAATCGCCGAGGCGCTCGAGGATGCGCTCGAAGTCGGCGGCCGTTTCGCGATAGCCAATCTGCAGTCCCCGATGGTCAGAGAACCATGCACCGAGCGCGCGCGTCGTATCTTCGTCCGCGTCGAAAGGCGCTTTGTATTCCTGAAAATCGCCATCGAAAAAGATGTTCCGGTGGAGTCTGCCTGCACGCTCGGCATCACGGAAATCTCGCGTGCCCGGATAGATCGAGAGGCACGCGAAGACGTACTCGTGAGGTTTCGCGCGCTCGAGGAAACGCTCCGTCTCGGCAAAGGTTTCCCGCGTCTCTCCGCGGTTTCCGAGCATCATATAATAGCGAACTTTGATACCATACTTCTTCGCGAGCTCCGTTGATTCGAGAATCTCTTGCGGAGTCATTTTCTTGTCGATTCGATCGAGAATGGTCTGCGAGCCGCTCTCCACACCCAAGGACAGGCGCTGACAGCCGGCGAGGCGCATCTCGCGAAGCAGATCGTCGCTCAACAAATCCACGCGCGTGTCACAACTCCAGAGAAAATTGAGATTCTGCTCGCGCATCCGGCGGCATATCTCGAGGACGCGCTTTTTGTCGGTCGTAAACGTATCATCTTTAATCTGAATCATTTTGACGGGGAGGCGCCGGCTCACTTTCTTCATGGCCGAGAGCACGTAGTCGATGGAGTGCGCGCGAAATCCGCGACCCCACGTCGCGTCCGCGCCGCAAAACGTGCATGCCCACGGGCAGCCGCGTGCCGTCATCATGACGTGCGTGTCGAAGTAGTCTTGCGGGCATGCGAGCACGTCGAGATCCTGAATTCTCTTGCGCGGAGGCGCCGTGATGATCCGGCTGCCGTCACGATAGACCGTGCCTGCGATGCCGCGCGCGTCCCGGCCGCGCACGAGGCGATCGATGAGCTCGAGAAACGTGACGTCGCTCTCGCCAAGGCAAACCGTATCGACGTGCGCGTAACGCGACAGGAGCTCGGGCCCGAGCGGCGTTGCGTGCGGTCCCCCCACAGCGACATGGGCCTCGGGGTGATGGCGTTTGATGCATTCCGCAAGCATGCGCACGCCGCGGCGGTTCGCCGTCCAACACGACATGCCCCACAGATCGGCATCGAGCCTCGCGACGATTTCTTCGACGCGACTCCACGGGTACGCCGAGAGATTCAAGATTTTCACCTGATGACCCGCACGAAGGACCTGGGCGCCGAGCGCAAAGAGGCCATAAGGCGTCTGGTAAAAATCGGCGTCGAGATCGCCTTCGCGATAATCCGCGGGTGGCCCGTCCTCGTCGCGACGAGGCTCGCCCGGAGCCGCGATCTTCCACGGCGGTGGATAAAGCAACACGATGCGCATGCGTCTAGCTAGATTAGTTCCCATCCGAAAACGTCGCGAGCGACGCAAAGCGAGGAAGGCCGACCGAAGAATACTCGGAGTATTTTGAGGGAGGCCTCACGTTACGATTTGCGGCGCGCAGCAGTTTTCGGATGGGAACTACGCGCTGAGTGGAGCGAACAGGACGTCGAGCTCGTCTTCGGTCATCGCGCTGCCAGCAGCGGCGGGGTTGCCGAGGATGGCATCTGCCACGTGCTTCTTGCTTCGCTGAAGTCCGATGATGCGCTCCTCAACGCTCCCGGCGGCAAAGAGTTGATAACTGATGACCGGCTTCTGTTGCCCAATGCGATAAGCGCGATCCGTGGCCTGTGCCTGGACAGCGGGATTCCACCAGGGATCATAATGGATGACGACGTCGGCGCTCGTCAGCGTGAGACCGGTGCCACCCGCACGAAGGCTGATGAGAAAGACGCGGGCTTGACCGCTCTCGAATTCATGAACGGCGGCCGCGCGGTCCACCGTTTTGCCGGTAAGCTGGGAGAATGGGATTTTGCGATCCCGAAGGCCGCTTGCCAAAAGACTCAGCATGCTCGTGAATTGAGAGAAGACGAGCACGCGATGACCTCCCTCGAGCTGCGTTTCGAGCAGCTCGAAGAACATGTTGTACTTTGCACTCTCACGCACGTTGCCAACCGCGTTCATGCGCACGAGGCGCGGATCGCAACAGACCTGCCGGAGCTTGGTAAGCGCGCCCAAGATAGGCACCGTGGACGCCGCAAGACCCTTCTTCTTGATCAAGCGCCGCACCTCGGCATGGGCAGCCACGCGAATGCTCTCGTAAAGCTCGCGCTGTCCGCCGCGCAGATCGATGGGACGCATTACCTCCGTCTTCGGCGGGAGCTCCTTTGCGACGTCCTTCTTGATGCGGCGAAGGATGTAGGGTGCAACCATCTCGCGCAGAGCGAGCAGGCGCTCCTCGTTCTTTCCTTTCTCGATCGGCACGCGGTAGAAGCGGCCAAAGTGCATCTCATTGCCGAGCAAGCCGGGGTTGGCAAAGTCGAGGAGCGCCCAGAGCTCGCCGAGATGATTTTCGACCGGTGTTCCCGAAAGACAGAGGCGATGCTCGGCGTCGATGGAGCGGGCCGCGACGTGGGTGCGCGAGGCAAGATTCTTGATGGTCTGCGCTTCGTCGAGGACGACCATATGATACTGCACCTTCGAGAGGAGCTCCTCGTCGCGGCAGAGGATAGGATAACTCGTTACGATGATATCGGCGTCCCCGGCGTCGTCCCAGGCCTCGTGGCGATCGGCCCCGTGGAAGCAGTGCGCGCGCAGGGCCGGCGCGAATTTCCTAATTTCGCGATCCCAATTCGGTATAAGCGAAGTTGGCGCGACAATGAGCGCCGGGCGCGTCAGCCTTCCTTCCTTCTTCTCTTTCAGAATGTGTGCAATGGTCTGAAGCGTTTTGCCGAGCCCCATGTCGTCCGCGAGAATGCCACCCACACCGTGCGCCCGAAGATTCTGAAGCCAGGTGAGGCCTTCCACCTGATAGGGACGGAGCTCCGCGACGAGGCCTTCCGGCACCGCGGCCGGGGTGGGTGGCATGGTCAGAAGTTCCGCCCATGCGTGCGCGCGACCATCGCCTTCGATGTCGAACTTCGCGCCGTCGATCTCGAATGCTTCTTCGAGCGTGAGCAGCGCGGGGGAGCGAACTTTCGAAAATTGGATCTTGCCTTTGGGCGCATTGTGACCCTCCCAGAGCTCTGCGAGCACGCGAAGAATGGCGCGCGCACGCTCGGCCGGAACGGGCAAGTAGAGGCCATCCCCAACGGGAAGCGCGAGACACTTCTTCGTGATCTGCGCGAGATCGGACAGGCCCCGTCCGTCGGCGCGCTCGAGGAGCTCGAGCAACGCGGGCAGGAGGTTCACGCGCCGGCCATCGATGTCGACGCCGAGCTCGAGCCCGAACCAATCAGGACGATCGTCCGAGCGATCACCCGAGAGGCTCTCGACGTTCGCGTACCAACGAGGCTCGTTTTGCACGACGCGGAACGGGTAGTCGCGATCGATTTCCACTTGCCACCCGAGACCCCGTAGCTGCGGGACGACGTATGCGCTGAACGCGCAGAAGTCATGCACGTTACCTTCGACGCGGATGGCGTAATCTGCACGCACCGAGCTTGCCCAATCTTCGAGGCAATCGAGAGGAATGGCGCCAAAGCTCTCGAGCAAGCAGCGGGCGCGCGCCTCATCGGCGAGGACGCGCGAGCCGTCGTCGTCTTCCTCGTCGGAGGCGAGCACGACGCGCTCTCCGTAATCGAAGGACAACCTGAGAAGTGGAACCTTCTCGGTTTGGTAGACCGAGCCGAGACCCTCGGTCCGGTACACGACGACGTCATCGACGAAGAGGCGGACGTGCGGGACGAATGCTTTCGAGCCACCAAACGGGAGCTCGTGGGGCCGAATCGAAGAAGGATACGTGGCCGGAATTTGCTCGCTTGCCAATCCACCGTCACGTGACGCATGGACGCATGAAACCTCTCTCACGCAGCCCTTAGATCACAACCCATCGATAATGTCGACTTTGCAGCGAGCATCTGGCGATAAAAGTTGCGCGAGGAGTCTCCTTGGCGCACTTGCTCTTGAAGCGCGACCAGAAGGTAGTACCTCGAGGCGCCGCGGAACGGCGAGCTTCTCATGCTTTGAACAGGACTTTCATGAAAACGCTAAGTTTCTACGGTTTGCTGGTCTTAAGCGGCTGCCTCACATCGTGCGCCAAGTTTACCGTCCGCGATGATCCAGATGCCGGCGTGCCCCCCGGAATGGCCGGCTTCTTGGCCGAGTTGGAAATACCGAAACTCACGACGGTGGTTCAAGGCACGACAACCAAGGTCCCCATCAAGATCCACCGGCTTTACAATTATACCGGGTCTGGGATCCTTCACGTGACCGGCCTTCCGGACGGCATCCAGGCCAGCAGCGTGACGATCTCCGAGAGCGCCGATCCCTCGCAGGTCGATGCAGTCGATCTTTCGCTGGTTGCAGACATGCCCGCGACGGGTGAGATTTATCCCACTCCGATCCTTGTCGTCGGCCACACCGAAGAAAGTACGAGCGTACTCACAACAGGATTGCCACTGTTCGTTCGCGGTAAACCGGGGACGCTGGATACCACGTTCGCGGATGGCGGCGTTTATGAGGGTAACTCTTACGGTAGTTTCAAAAACGTTGTCTCGCAAAGCGACGGAACGGTCCTCGTCAGTGTAGGAAACCGTGGTGGGGATACAGGCACGATCCTTCGTCTGAACGCGGATGGATCACTGGACACGACATTTGCCATCAATCGGATTGCTAACGGGAGGGTGGCCACAACCGCGGATGGCCACATCGTGATGGCCGGAACAGGCGACTTGTCTTCGCCTATGGTCAGCCGCTATACAAGCGACGGGGCTCCTGATACCTCATTCAATCAAACGGGGTCTGTCACGGTGCCGGTCCCTAACGGGTAGACATACTTTGATTCGACGGCTGTCGCAGTTGCTCCGGATGGAAACATCTACATTGGAGGCAATGTCTCTGGTGGTCAGACTGCGAATCCTTCTTTCGTGTTTGCACAGATCTCACCCAACGGAACTGTTCAAACGAACGCAGCGACATCGATTGGAAACAACTGCTCCCAGGTTTGGAATCCCCCAAATAATTACAAGAGTAACCTGACCGATCTCTTCTCCGACATGCAACTGGGATTCTGCCTATGGCGGTGTTGGAGGCTCTGTGGCGGGTAGCAACGGAACCACGGGGACCACCGGCACCGACGGAGAATCTTACTTTACGAATTGGACAATCGCGGATGCTTCCATTCTCGAGGATGACGGAAGCTTCGTTCTCCTTGCTCACTCCGACATTGGGAAACCATATACGCTTCTTCGCGTGGACCCAACAGGCAGGCAAGTGGCAAGCGCACCTTCGCTCTCGTTTAGTCAAGCGAGCGGTCTCACACGTACTCCAGACGGCCACTATCTCGTTGCAGGCGGATATGTAGCGCCCGGTTCGTCTGCCGTCTCCATTGCTGTTGCATTTCACAAGTCCGATCTGACACTGGACACCTCCCTTGGGAATCAGGGTATCGCCATTGTGCCCAACACGGTTGTTTACTCGATCGGAACTACCTTTGAGGCTGGCTTGCGCGCTGTGCCCACACTGGACGTGGCAATACATTATCGTTGTGGGCACCGCAAATTGCACGGGCAGTTGCGGTCCTAACGTCACGACGAACCTCATCGTCGCACGTCTCTGGAACTGACACGTTTCCTACGGGAGCGCCTGAAAAAACGCCCACGTTGCGGTTGCGCCCTCGGGCCACCACCAATTGTGACCTATCCCCGGCACGAGGCACAACGTGACGGGGTAGCTGGGATTGCAGCCGTTGTATGCACTGCATTGCGGGGGGGCGACTTGAGTGGTGGGCAGGAGATGGTTGCCGTGCTTGTCCAGCGCGTCCGTGCAATTGGCTTGCTCCGCCCAGTACTCTGCATCCCATTCACCGCTTGAAACGTCGACTGCCGAGTCGTCAGGGTCATGTATGATAATGGTAGCAGTGGGGCCCGCAGTGCAGGCAAGCGGACTTCCATCATCGGTGGACGCCATCCCGCCTTCGTTGCTCGCGATACCCCTAAACATGGGTATCATGCACGCAACATAGTTGACCATAAACCCACCGCTACTGTACCCAACGCCGAAGATACGATTTGGGTCAATGGTGAACTTCTCCTTCAATGCATCGACGAGATCGCGCAGAAAGCGCATGTCGTACGAGTCAACATCGAGCGACTGGACCCATGCGTTCCCGGGATACACGTTGCCTGTTGGATATACAACAATGGCATCGTCGCCCGTCACATCATCGAAGGTGTAGCTGGCGCGCGTGCCGGGGCCGTCGCCCCAATCGCCGTGAAGAACGAGCACGAGCGGATAGGCGCGTGCGTCGTCGTATGTCTTCGGCACCGCCAAGACGTAACTGCGGGTGGTGCCGCCGGATTGGATGGTCTCATTGGTAACGTTGACCTTTGACGGCGGCGGTGGCGTGCTGTCTTGGTCTTGCCCGCTCGATCCGTTGTTCCCGGAGTCTATCGTGCTCGGCGTCCCGCCGCCCGAGCGGCTGCCTGAGCTCTGCGTACCGCAGGCAACAACGGACAAGAGAGAGGCGACACTAAGGATTAAGATTCGTTTCATGAGCTCGGATTCTAGGCCAAGTGCGCACGCTCCGCACGGGTATGTTTGAAAACACAATTCCTGACGGAGTTTTACAGTAGCGCTTCAGACGCATCCCGCGTGCTCCGCGCGCGTCGCACCCGTTACTGCCGTTGTGTTGGCGCCGCCGACGCAGGAGGACTCTTCACCGTCAGCTTCGTAGTGATCGTCGGCTCGGGCGGCGCGACACTGCTCGCCGCCGCCCCCTCCGGAGGATTCGTCGCCAGCGGCTTCAGCGGTACAGCCTTCCACTCCGCCCTGAGCATTGGGTCGTTCGGAGAGGTGGAGGGCAGAAAGAGGATGAATTTCCGGAGGTTGGCTGACGTCCAGGGAGGATGGGAAAACGATCGGAAGCAGAGATTTGGTGCTCTTGACCAATGCCCCCATCGAGAGCTTCGAGGCTGCGTGCGAAGGGGTGCGCGGCTATGCGATGCGCTGGAGAATCGAGGACTTCCACAAGACGTGGAAGAGCGGGACGTGCAATGTGGAACGCACCCAACTGCGCAGCCGCGATGCGGTGATTCGATGGGCTAGCATCTTGGCCATGGTGGCCACTCGGGTGGAACGACTCAAGCATCTGGCACGCACGGAACCTGACCGTCTTGCGAGCGAGCAGCTGACGCCCCTCGAACTGCAGGTGTTGATGGCGTTGAAGCGTCGCGAAAAGAAGCGAACGGAGAGTGTCCCTGATGGGATTCCGACCATGGCGCAGGCGGTGCGATGGCTGGCAGATCTCGGGGGCTACACCGGAAAGTCTTCCGGCGGCCCCCCCGGCTCCATCACCCTCCGTCGGGGGCTCGAACGCGTCCAGATGGCCGCCGAAGGTGTCCTCGCTTGGCAGGCCTTCGCCAAATGAGCCCAATGCTCAGAGCATGTTCTACAGCCTGCTGCGCGAAATCGATTCGCTTCGATGGCGCCTTCGGCGCAGTCGGCCCGCCTACGGCGGGACCTCAGGTGGGCGCTGCGGTGCCTACGCACGTACGATAAGTACGTTTTCGTGGGCTCCTCGCGCTCCGCCCTAGCCTCGATTCGCTCGCGACGGCTGTAGAACACGCTCTCAGGGGGCGTGGGGGAGCGAAGCACGTCTTTGGCGGCATCGATCACTACGTGTGGTGGACGATCTATCGGTGGATCAGGAAGAAGCATCCTACCACGCCGATGAAAGAGCTGTGTCGGCGCTATGGCTGGCATCTCCGCGGCCATGGCGGCCTTCATTGGAAGGACGGTGACCTCCGAGCCTTGGAGCTCGGAGGCACTCCGGTGCAGCAATTCAAGCTGGGATGGCTCAAGCCACCAGCCTTCGCCATCACAGATGGAGAGCCCGATGCGTAACGAAAGGCGCACGGGTTCGGCGAAGGGCACCCGGAAACCTCTCGGCGTGAGCCGAGGATGGCGCCGGGTGCCCATTCACCTTCCATGACCGACACCCCGAAAATCCCAGGACGGCGCCATCCGTGATGCACCCCGTCAGCGCCTCCGCGCAGTGTATATCAGATTAAACAGCCTAATGCTCTCATCCCCTCTTAACGGATGAGGAAGAAAGTCCTCGTCAATGCCGAGTCCAGAAAACATCTTCCTGTTAACAGCAACCGCTCTGTACACTACAGTCGAGATCAACCTTGAAAAAACGTCCCCGCTACCCACGTATTCCTTTAGCTGTAATGCCGCTCGCGGATTGTCCTTCAGTACATAGTAAGAATAATTCATAATTATGAAATTAGAAACAAGAAGATTGTGCCCCGACTGGGCCTCGTTAAAGCAGTCAGCCAAGGCACTGAACACCTCTTCTTTATTCTTCTCGTAAGTGTCAAGGAATCTTTGGGGATATACCAAATATTCATTGCGATCGTTGAAGTTTAATGCGTACTCATGACGATCGCTCGAAAAAAGCAATTCAATGATCGACACCTGGAAATCAGCCAACCTCCTCGACAGCAGCAGCCGCTTTTCTCCCTGCTCGATTGCGGCGTACAGAGACCTTAGTACATCTTTAAACTCTACGCTCCCCAAGGTGTCGGACTTCAAGAACAACTTATTTTCTTTTACAAAAAACCTAGTATACACCTCGTAGTCCATCATCAGCTCAAAACAGAGAGACCTAAAGAAGTAATTAATGTCGCTCTCGTTTTCCGTACAATTCTTTTTTAAAGAGATTAACTGGATAACGTAAAAAAATACATAAATATCCTTGTTAAATCGCAGCCTATTGTCTATGTTCAAAAGAAGGCCCAGCCGGGAAAGCAGCACGATGATGGCGCCATAATCGTTGTCGCTGTATCTTAGTCGCTCAACTATAATCTGATACAAGCTATCCTTAGGATAAATGTCGAACCACCGAACCAGCGAGCACGATCCCCCGTGCTTTTCTTGAGTCGAAATCAAGAAAAGATTTTCTTCGTCTTGAACATAAAAATATGGATCGAATTGCCTTGGGAGGCATCGGCAATTGACAAAATTCTCGACTTTGTACAAAAAGATATCGAATGGATTCATTTCGGCGGGCATTCTCTCCTCCTATTCGGCCGCCCCTCCCACACCTTTTCCCACACCGTCTTGCCTTTCTTTTTTACCTTCTTTTGTATTTTGATGTATGTAATCGTTTTATTAAATTTGTCGAGTAATCCACGGCCAATCCCCCTTGCACCCGGCTCGTTCGCTTTCGACAAGACACCTTCCGGAAGCCCAGTTTCTTGCCAGTTAACCGTCTCAATATCTTGATGATGCGAGAGCATGTCCGCGCCCTGCGAGTCAACCGTCATGACCGCCCTATACGACTCGTTGCCCGGGTTCCAATCTGAACCAGAATTTACCCAGACAGCCTTGCTACTTTCCGTGCCAGTAGAGGTTTTAATAGGAACTAGGCCCTGGTTTTGGTAAACCGTGTCTGCCTCGCCCTTACTCATATACCTTGTTACCGTGTCTGGCTGTAGGCCCCATGGATCCACCTGCGTCAGCGGATCTGGCACATAGGCATACAGATTCATTCCCCCAAGCAAATCAATCGGATCTGGCGACAGATACCTCCCCGTCTCCGGATCATAATACCGGAAGTGGTTGTAGTGCAGCCCGCTCTCTCTATCATACCACTGCCCCAGGAACGGCTGACCCCCCGTCTCCCCATGACGCCGGAAACCCTCTCCCCACGTCCCCTTCTGGTACACATGTTCAAGCTTGCCATCGAGGCCAATCTCGTCCGCCGGCGACTCATTCTGGTCCGGCAAGATGAAGTGCACCTTGCCGTCATCTCGCAAGATAGGACACCCGCCACCTGGCTCATGCACGTAGCTTTCCGCAAGCTTGTCGTTCTTGAGCGTGTGCAAAAGCTCATGACCCATCCACACGAACCGCCAAACGTCTCCCGTCGGGCTCTTCTTCTCGATGCGTCGGCCTGAAGCGTCGTACCGGTACTCCCACTTCTTGCCATTCGGCGTGGTGAGCGCAATCAGCTCTCCTCTCGCATTCCAGTCGTACTGATACGTGTACTTCTCCGTACCATGCGACACTGTCTTGGAGGTGATTTGGCCGTTCGCGTTGTATTGCAACTCCGTCGTGGGCCGCCCAGGACCCGACAGAATCACATTGCGACCGCCTTGCTCATAACCCTGGCTGGTTCGCGTATGCGGAAACCTTTGCGCCACCTGCGCTACCGCGTCAAACGGGGGCTCCCCATACACACGGCGATCTTGCCGCTCCACTTCGTCCAGCGCCGCTGCCAGCGCCGCACCGTGCTCCGTTGCCGCATGATAGATGCGATTCTGGCAATTGTCATACATGTAAAAGTCACTGATGCCGTTCTGCCGGACGACACCCGTGAGGTCTCCTCGCGCGTTGTGCATCAAGCGAGTGACTCCTCGCTGTGCGTCTTGGATACTCGAGAGGAACCCCCGCGCATCAAATCCAAAACGCCGCATCACCTCGGGCGCAATCGGCTTCGCGCCCGGCCTCGTGTCCGGCGTCCGGTGGAATGCCTGCGTCAGAAGTCGCCCAACAGGGTCGTAACTCTGTTGGAAGTACCCCGCTTCTCCTAACTGCCGGCCTATCTCTCTGCCAAGCGCATCCCGCGTGAACGCTACGTCGACATCACCATACTTGATCGATTGGCAATCTCCCCCTGCTGTCCATGCGAAGGAGGCTCCGGGACCATAGGGCGTGGTGCGTGCGATGGGCCTCCCCATCACATCGAACTTGCGCTCGACTCTGACTCCATCCACCTCCTCCGCCACGATGCGCCCCAATCCGTCGCGATGCAGGAGCAGCCTGGAAGATGGCGTCTCGATGTTCGTGAGAAGCCCCTGCAAGTCATACCCAAACCGCGTCGCCCCATCCGGATTCGTCTGCGTCGAGACAAACCCTCGCGCGTCGTACTCGTACTTGGTCTTCTGTCCGGCACCATCCACCGTTGCGACGATTCGTCCGCGCTTGTATTCCGCCTTCAGCACCCGACCGTCAAATGTTTTGCGCGAGACCACGCGCATATCTGCGTCGTATTCGAAAGTATAATCGGCACCATTCGCGTTGATGATCTTGGTCAATTCCCCGGGCTCGGTCCCCCACTCGAGCTGCGTCACCGCTCCCATCTCGTCCACAAGCCTCACTGGCATCCCGCACGACGAGAGTTCCAGCCGCCGTTCGGCTCCCCCTGGAAGCACAACCCGGATGTTCCTCTCATCATCGCTCACACGACGCTCATAGACACGTCCATCTCGGTCCGTCACACGCATCGAGCGGCTATCCTCATCTAGATAGTCGATTTCCAGCGCTTGACCGAGGGGATCCGTCTCCGTCACAACCCTCCCAAGCGCATCCCGCTCGTACTTCCACGTCTGCCCATCCCAATTCGTCGAAGCTAGAATCCCTCCGTGCTGATCGTAAAGACTCGACGCCGTCGCCCCCGACGGCGCCGTAACCCTAGCTACTTCCCCATACGACGTGTAATCATATTTCCACGCCGGTTCGTCATTGATTTGGATACTCGTTACATTGTGGTCCGCGTCATGGGTAAACTTCACCCGCGTCGCCACCTCGTCCTTGACCAGCTCCTCATACGCTATCAGACGGTGCTCATCGTCATAATGAAACTCCGTCTTCGCTCCCCGGGAGGTGCGGATGCACGTCGTTCGACCCAAGTCGTCGAATTCATGGTCAACCGTGGACCCATCCTCCTGGCCAAACTGGATGGGGCGATCTTCCTTATCAAAGACTTGGCTGGTGGTGTTGCCCGTAGGCGAAACCGCCCTGAGCACCTGCCCTTTGTGATTCCACGTGTAACGCGTCACCTGCCCATGACTGTTCGTCACGTGCGTCGTGTGACCATTCTTGTCTATCTCAACGCTGCACTCTTCAAACCCGTCCGTCCCCCTCGCATGCACGCACGCGTTCCCCTGGTAGTGCAAGTCATACGTCGACCCATCGCGGGACTGTTCGTGCGTAATCCGGTTTTCGTCGTCGTACGCGTATTGGACAGCGGAGCCGCGGTTGTCAATGACGTCAACGAGGCGGCCGCGAGCGTCGTAACGGTACTCCACGGCGAGGAACGACGTACCGTCCGGAAGGTGCAAAAAGACCCTGGAAACTTGGTTACCTTGATGGCCTTCATACTGAATTTCGTAGCGGCGCTGCTCGCGGGATTGGGTGACACCCACAACGCGCGACTGCTCGTCGTAATAAAAATCGAGACGTGCCTTGCTGGTGCGTTCAATGCTCTTCAGCCGATACTGCTCATGCGACCATTCCTCGAAGACGAGGCTGCTCTCGCTCCTGTCCGTGCCGAAGCCAATCACCCGCACGTGTCGCTCGTCGATGCGCTGAAGCTCTACGCAGTCGGAAGGGTTGATGAGTTTGCCGGTGACCGCGAAACTGCGCTCCTTCGTCTCCGGGTCGTAGAAAAAGAATTCTTCGCCGTCCACCTTGGTGTAGATGAATCCGCCCACGCACACCCGAAACTCGATCTGCCAGCTCGCGCGCCAGCCCGGCCCGAACGGCAGGTGCTTTTCTTTCGGAACGAGCGTTCGAAGAATGGGTTTCTTCACGAACTTGGAATTGAACGTGCGACCGACGGAGAAGGGGACCACCCCCTCAACTTCGTGGTCCACGCGCGTGGCAGAGAGCTCCCCGGTGGCCACATCTATGGGATGGCCTACCGTGACATGCCCCCGCCGCGTTCCAATATTGCTCATCGTTACACCCATCTGTGTCTCGGAAGAATGCGCTCGATCACCTCCCGGGCACATGCAATCTCTTCGTCCGTCGTAGACTCGGATACACTCCACCGCGTGGCACTTGCCGCCCGCTCTGGCTCTTTGGGATATGCCGCATGCACCACCGGCGACACCTCCTCGCGCACGGCCTGGCACGCCGCCGTATGGCTAATGGCAATCCCTTCCATGCTCAGCATTTGAATGAGGGATTTCGCTCGAACACCAGGGAAAGATACGTTGAGAATCGTCCCCAGGCGCAGAGACTCCTCGCCATTGAGGATCATCTTAGGCTCCACTTCTTGCAGAGCACGTGCGAGCGCGAGAGCCTTCTCCTTCGCTTGCGCAAAGGCGCTCGCTCGAATCTCACCGCGTACTTTGCACGCAGCGCCCAGCCCAACGGCCATGAGCCATGGTGGGCTTTCGCTCTCGAGGGGCTGGTCAGACTCTCGTGCACGATAAAATATCTCGCTTGGCACACGAAGAGCGCCAATGCCCATGGGCGTGCCAAGTTTGGCTCCGGAAATTGCGTAGAATGTCCGGTCGTCGTTGTACGCATCGAGCGGGATCCAAGGTGCTGCCTGCACGGCATCAAGAACCCGCTGCGCATCCTTCGGCACTTCCTCCAGGGCATCCCCCAAGGACGTGCCAAGTTCATGATTGCAGAGCGACAACGCCACCAGGCCTGCCGTACGAAGAGCACTGCGATCATCTGGATTGGCCGCCCCACCCGGCAGCGCAAGCCAGCGCACGGAGCGACCCGCACGCGCAGCTCCTTCCACAAGACGTTGCACGGACGGATGTTCGAGGCGGCTCGATACAATCGTTCCCCCCTCGGACATCCGGGATAGCGCCCGAGCAAATCCGAGCGCGAGAGACGCGCGGCCGCTGTCCGTAAAAACGACATTGAAGGGCGCCGTGCCAAGATACGTGGCCACCTGCTGACGCGCCGTGTCGAGCGCATATCGTGCTCGCCACCCAATCGAGTGAAGCGCTCCCGGAGGCCCCCAGGATCCAAGCGCGATCTCGCGCATGCGGTCCAGCACGGCCACCGAAGGTGGAACGAGCGAGGCGTAGTCGAGGTACGTCGGGATCTGTGACTTCGTTACATACATTTGAGACAAAAGAACTTCCCCTTTCCTTTGCCGCCACGGCGCCCGCGCGCGAGTGCAGCACCAAGCTTCTTGAGGCCTTTGAGAAGATTCATCCAGGTGGGCATAGGAAATCCACCGATCAGGACATTCGGCATGCCAAGAATGATGGCCCCCACGCATGGTGGTGCGCCTGGATCCTTCCCCATCATGGCGCCCATGGCCATCGCCAACGCACCCATGGCCAGGTCCGCACCCATCATGGCAGCCGCGAGAATCGCCGCGGAAGCTTCGGCGGCAGCGGAGGCAGCCGCGCCCTGCGCTTCTGCCATGGCCGCCGGATCGTTCGGATCAGCGTCGTCTTCTTTGTCTTGCGCGGCATCTGCCGCCTCTTGGGTATCGATAATCTTTTTACCGGCTGAAACAATGCCAAGCACCTGGGACGCCTTGCCAGCCACCCCAATGACTTTCTGCGCAGCACCCATTGCTTTGCTTATCTTGCCCGCGGCCGCCGCAGCCTTGGCTGCACCGGCAACTGCAGGTGGTGGGCCGGGAATGCATTGAAGGGTGATGTCGAGCATGCGCGCGGCGCGCTGTCCGCCGATGAAGACTTTGCTCGACCCCGTCATGATTTCGAAAACGGGCGTAATCGAGCCGCACGTTGGTCCGATCCCGTAATCCCCGCAGCGCGCTGCGGGAATTCCGTTGATGAGCACCGAAACGCATCCCGTCATGATGGGGCCGATGCCCGGAAGTGGGATTGGCATGGCCGGCGGATGAGTGTGCAAATGCGGAATGCCAATCGTCACCATCCCTATCGTTGCTGCCGGAAAGGATGGCAACGCTTTGGCAATGCGATCGGTGGCGCGGGCAAAAGCGTCGTCGAGGAACTTCGTGGGCATGCTCGCAACGCCGGCCACGGCCCCCACCACCCCACTGGCCTTATCGAGAACACTTGCGTTAGGATTCGAAAGATTCTGAAACGGCGCGGCCGTTGAATTGACGATGTCCGCGGTCGCATCTTTGACGGCATTGCCCGAGGTGTTGCTCATCAGCGGCTTTGGCGAAGCCGGTGGATTGTCGGGGGGCGCAGCTTTTTGTTGGGAGACCATGCCAGAAGGATTGGTTGTCGACGGATTTCCCATGATCAATTTCCCTTGAGGCGCGCCTGCACAGCGCGAAGCTCTGCGTCATAGGTTGCACGAAGATCGTCATGCCCGCCCAATCGACAGATTTCAATCAATCGTGGAAGTACACTTGCAAGTCGCGCGTCGTAGAGAATCTCACGTGCCGCCTTAGCAGACGCAGACCAACACTCCACCGCGCCGCGAACGTTGCCCTGCGCTTCCCGTGCCAGCCCGCATTTCTCGAGCATATCCGCCTGCACGTACCCATTGGCAAGTTTCTCGGCCGCCTTGGCACCCAGCGCATACGCCTTCTCCGCCTCGTCATACGTGCCCAGGGTCATATCCACATCCCCAAGGAGCATGGCTCCGTTGAGAATGAGCTGTATCGACGGAGCGTCACTCGCAATATCGAGTGACTGAAGGTACTTGTCACGCGCCGCCGGGTACCGCTTGAGACGAGCAAGGACATCCCCCACCCCTTGAAGAACCGTGGCCTTCATCTCCAGCACACCGTGTTCGTCATAGTATTGGAAGAGGGTGCCGTACTTGTCGATGGCCGCTTCGTACCGCCCAAGGGCCGTGTCGAAGATGGCACATTGCATCAAGGCACTGATTCGTTGCGGCGGACTGAGACTCTTGTTCGCCACGTCTGCGGCCGTAGCATCTGCCAGCTCGGAGATCGTCAGGCGCGTCGTATAGCCAAAAACGTCCTCCGCCCCCAGTTTACGCAGCGTCTGCTCCACGAGCGGCTCGGCGCGATCGTCGCGGAGAACCAGCCGGAGCGCGTTCGACCACGGCCGGCGCTCATGAAGGGGGGCGAGCGCTCCAACGATCTGGGCATGCGCATTTCGATCGGAAATCTGCGACGGAAGGAGGGAAACCACCATTCGGTGGTCTTCGATGTCAGGCACCCACGAAGTGACATATGCCATGAGATGGCGAAGACGCATCAGCGGAAGGATTTGGAGATCTTGGCATTCGGCAGGAAGGGACGCGAGCGGCTCTTGCCCTTCGCTCGTGCGCTCTTGGTTCACTTCCTCGATCTGCACGCGCACGTTCTCGACGATTGTGTTTACGTACGAGACGAGATCATTCAATGGGGAGACGTCAATCAAATAGACATCCTGTGGCGAGGACTCGTCCATTTGACCAAGCGATTGAACAACGAGGGGAAGTTCTTCATCGCTCGTCGTCAGAAGAAGGGCAGCTCGCTCTGTTTCTTCGACAAACGCCTCGAGAACCGTACGAAGCTCCTCAATCGGTCCAACAGATTCCATGATGGACTCAATTGATCTTGATGAGTGCGCCGGACAGGTTCATCTCACCGCTGGCCGTTGCATTCACGTTCGAACCATTGAGAATCGCCGTCGATGGTTCGAGCGTGAGCACCGAAGAGTTGCATGCGAGCTTGATCTGCGTCGAACCCGTCACATCAATGTGTCCGTCGCTCGTGAGCGTGATGTTCGTGGCTCCGCACTTGAACTCGATTTTGTCGGCAGCCTCGAGCGTGATCGTGCCGTCATTAATCGTGGCGGATGCCTTGGGTGTCCACAGCTTCGCTTTGTTGTCTGTGAGATCGAGGGTTGCGTTCCCTTGGCGATGAATCGAGATGGACGTCCCCGCCAGCACGTCAATGGTCTCATCCACCTTCTCGACACGCGTCTTCGAATGGATATTGTGGTCCGTTTTGATGTCGACAAGCCGGTTGCCCACCGAGACGGTGAGCTTGTCGTCGGCCGTTGATATGGTGTGATCGCGACCGTTCTTGATCGTCACGGACTCGCTGTTGTTGACGGTCTCCGTGCGTTTTTGGGTAACGGTGATGGTCTCGTTGCCTGTGACACTCACGGTCCGATTCGCGCCCACGGTGACAGTCTGGTTTGCGCCCACCGTGACCGTTTGATTCGCGCCCACGGTGATGGTCTCGTTGGCACCCACCGTGATCGTTTGATTCGCGCCCACGGTGGAAGTTTGGTTGGTACCAATCTTCTCATCGTGGTTGTTCAGAATGCGCTCGTTGAGGTCCTTTTGGGCGTGAACGAAGATCTCTTCTTGACCTGCCTTGTCTTCACAAGAGATTTCATTGTTGCCACTGTTTCCGGGCACGCTGAGGCCACGGTAGAGAACCGCGCGCGTGGCATCGTCAGGGAGCGTTTGCGGCTGCCTGTTGTCTTCATTGAAGACCGATCCAATCACCATGGGCCGATCCACATCCCCATCAAGGAAGTCGACGAGCACCTCCGCCCCCACGCGGTGCGCCGTGTACGCCCCCTGGTTGTGATGCGCCACGGGCGTCATCATGCGCACCCAGCACGAGCTCTTGTCGTTGAGCGGCCCTTCCCGATCCCACGCGAATTGAATTTTGATTCGGCCGTATTGGTCGACGTACGGTTGATCCTCGTTGGGACCCACCACGCGCGCCGTGCGCAAGTGCGCGGGCGGCTTCGGGCGCACCTTCGGGCGAATAGGAGACTCCGCAGAAACAGCCCAAAACTTGACGGAGACTCCCGTGCCCGACGAGGTGGCACCTTGCTCGAGCGCCGGAGCGTCCGCTCCTTCTCCGCGAAGTTCCACACGCGTAATCACGTATTTTCGATTGAAGGATTTGTCCGAATGGTCATTGATTTCGAAAACCTTCCCTACCTGCACGCGCAGGCAATTCGTGGTTCCCGAAAACGTGAAAGCATCCGCGCGCTGCTCTTCGAGCCGAAGTTTCGCACGCGCCTTTCCGCTGCGCGTGGAGCCTTGCACGTCCTCCCCAACACCAACGCTTTCGCCATCCGGATCGTTGTAGTGTCCGGGGTATTCATAAACCTCCCGCGCGACCAGCGTGCCCATGCCTTCCGGCGTAGACTCATTGCTTGCCAACATGGCGCGCGTGGGCCGGAGGAAATTGTAGTCGCGATAGGCCACGGACCCCGGGCGAACGCGCCGCTCACGAACAAGGGTGCGGATATGATCCGTGGTAAGGGCTCCGCCCGCGTCGCGGTAGGCGATGGCCTGCTTTCCGGCAATGGGTTGATACCCGCGCGGATCGTTGACCAGGACAACGGTGGCTTTCTTGTCGTCCTGTTCGAAATGGAAATGAATCCCTTCCTCCGAAAGGATGCGCAAGAGAAAATCGAAGTCTCTCTCATTGACCTGCGTACAATAATCTCGCTTGAGAGGCTCGGGAGAGAGTCGCGCCGTCACCTCGATTTGCCACGGCTCGAAAAGCTCCTTCGCAATATCCACCACGGTGACATTCTGAAACACCTGGCATCGCTGCTTGTGGCATAGCTCCTGAAGCCTCGGCACGATGCGCAGGACGCTTTGCCGCTGATTCTTGCCGGTAGCCACGCCGCTCGGATGAACCTCTTGAACCATCCCGTGAACGAAGTAGGTCGCGGACTCGTCCGAGGCGCGCCCGAGCGTCAAGAGCACGTCACGCCCGAGCGCATCATCCAAACCTGCCGCCGTCTCGGCGCTGTGCCCAACAACAATTTTATAAACGAAATTTTTCGATATCTTTTCAACACCCTTGAAGGACAGAACAACGAGGGCGTTGTCCGACTGCCCATCGATGCGCAGCGTGGCGCGGATTTCATCAGTGCGACCAAAGAGGGATTCTGCGATATTCAAGGCGATCCTCGCAACGTGAAACGGCACCCAAGAATGCCGCGGTTCAGAACGCCGCGCAAGCCTTCGACCATCCAGCGCGCAACAATGACGACGCGTACAAGAATATGATACGCAAGTCATGTCGACCATCGTCAATCGCACGGCACGCCGTCGCATGACGTTTCAGCGGATGAGCCATCTCGCCGACGGCAGGGGATCACACCGTAGCTGAAGGCCGTGCTAAAGGCCGCGCCAGAGGTAAAGCCGAGGGGCGAAGGAAGGCGCGGCGCTCGCCGCAACAGCGGGGCTCATGGTGCTTGAGTCGAGACACCACAGATTCCGAACCGCAAGATCCTCCAGTCGTGCCCCCCTCTCAAGGATCTCAAGTTGCGAGATCCCCTGGCGCGATCCCCTTCACCTGCGGTTTTCCGCGGAGCGGAAACGCGTAGCCCGGAACGTCGTTCCGGCAGTAGTGTTAAGCGACTTACAAAGTCAGCGAGGCCAGGATCCGTGTGCGACGTCAGAGGCGTCGGACGCCACTGATTCGCTGCCTGCTCCAATCCGCATAGCGGATCCGGCGCATACCCATACACATTGAGCCTACCCGCCAGCCCAATCGGATCTGGCGACAGATACCTCCCCGTCTCCGGATCATAATACCGGAAATGACTGTAGTGCAGCCCGCTCTCCCCATCACACCACTGCCCGAGGAACGCCTGACCGCCCGTTTCCCCGTGGTGCTCGAAACCCTCGCCCCACGTCCCCTTCTGGTACACGTATTCAAGCTTGCCATCCGGCCCAACTTCCTCCGCCGGCGAGTCATTCTGATCTGGCAAGATGAAGTGCACAGCCCCGTCATCTCGCAAGATAGGGCACCCGCCACCAGGCTCGTACACGTAGCTCTCCGCAAGCTTATCGTTCTTGAGCGTATGAAGCAGCTCGTGGCCCATCCAGACAAAGCGCCAAATGTCTCCCGTGGGACTCTTCTTCTCGATGCGGCGCCCTGAAGCGTCATACCGGTATTCCCACTTCTTGCCATTCGGCGCCGTGACCGCAATCAGCTCTCCTCTTGCGTTCCAGTCGTAACGATACGTGTACTTCTCCGGACCGCTCGAGACCGTCTTGACAACAACTTGCCCATTGGCGTTGTATTGCAGCTCCGTTGTGGGCCGCCCCGGACCCGTCAGAATGACATTGCGCCCGCCTCCGCCTTGCTCATAGCCCTGATTCGTTACGTCATGAGGAAACCTTTGCGCCGTTTGGGCCACCAGGTCAAACGGAACCTCCCCATGCACCTTATGCTCTCGCTCCGCCTGCTCCAGAGCCTCCGCTAGCATCGCTCCGTGTTGCGTCGCCGCATGATAGATACGATTCCGGCAGGCATCATACATGTAGAAGTCGCTGATGCCGTTCTCTCTCACAACCCCCGTGAGATCTCCCCGCGCGTTGTGCATCAACTGCATCGGACCTCGCTGTCTGTCCTCGATGCTCTCCAGGAACCCCCGTGCATCGAAGCCAAAGCGCCGCATCACCTCAGGCGCGAGAGGCTTTGCCCCGGGCTGGGAGTTGGGCGTCCAGTGGAATGCCTGCGTCAGAAGGCTCCCAACGGGGTTGTAACTCTGTTGAAAGTACCCAGCTTCTCCAAGCTGTCGGCCGATCTCTCTGCCGAACGCATCTCGCGTGAAGTCCACTGCAACATCGCCATACTTGATGGATTGACAATCGCCGCCGAGAGTCCATGCGAAGGAGGTAGTAGGTCCGTAGGGCGTCGAATGCGCAATTGGCTGCCCCATCACATCGAGCTTGCGCTCGACTTGGACACCATCCACCTCCTCCGCCACAATGCTCCCCTGCACATCGCGGTGCAGCACCAACTTGGACGTGGGCGTCTCCATGTTGGTGAGAAGCCCCTGCAAGTCATACCGAAACTGCGTCACCCCGTCGGGACTGGTTTGCTTGGAGACAAACCCTCTCCGGTTGTACTCATAGCTGGTCTTCTGCCCCGCTCCGTCGACCGTTGCAGCCACCCTTCCACGCTTATATTCCGTCTTCAGCACTCTCCCATCGAAGGTCTTGCGCGAGATAACGCGCATGTCGGCGTCGTACTCGAACGTGTACTCGGCGTCGTTGGCATTGATGATTCTTGTCAATTCCCCGGGCTCGGTGCCCCACTCGAGCTGCGTCACCGCTCCCATCTCGTCGATGAGACTGACAGGCATCCCGCCTGATGAGAGTTCCAGGCTTCTCGTGGCGCCTCCTGGGCGAACCACCTGAATGCTGCGGTCATCCTCGCTGACATGCCGCTCATAAATCCTCCCATCACGGTCCGTAACCTGCGTCGAACGGCCGTCTTCGTCCAGGTAGTCGATCTCCAGCGTCTGACCGAGTGGATCCGTCTCCGTCACCACCCTCCCCAGCGCATCCCGCACGTACTTCCACGTCTGCCCATCCCAATTGGTTGCAGCTAGAATCCCTCCTCGATCGTCATAAAGACTCGAGGTTGTTGCACCTGATGGTGCCGTAATTCTCGCCACTTCCCCGTACGACGTGTAATCGTACTTCCACGGGGGCCCGTCATTGATTTGGATGCTCGTCACATTGTGGTCTTCGTCGTGGGTGAACTTCACCCACGTTACCACCTCACCGTTGACCAGCTCCGCATAGGCAATCAACCGGTGGCAGTCGTCATAGTAGAATGCGGTCTTTTCTCCACACGAAGTGCGAATGCCCTCGATCCGGCCCAATTCATCGAACTCGTAGTCGGTTGCGGAGCCATCCTCTTGGCCGTACTGGATGAGGCGGTCATACCGGTCGAAGATTTGACTGGTGGTATTGCCCGTCGGCGAAATGGTCCTCAGCACCTGCCCGTGGTCATTCCACGTGTATCGCGTCACATTGCCATGGCTGTCAGCCACGTGCGTGATATGCCCGTTTCGGTCTATCTCAACGGTGCGCTCCGCAAATCCATTCGTTCCCCTCGCATACACGCACGCGGTCCCCTGGTAACGCAACTCATACTCGGACCCGTTCCGTGACTTTTCGTGGGTGATCCGGTCTTCTTCGTCATACGCATAGCGGGCAGCAGAGCCGCGGGAATTGAAGACCTCAATTAGATGCCCCTGATTATCGTAATGGTACTCGGCAACCAATCGGGAGGAGCCATCCGGCAGGTGCAAGAAGACGCGGGAGACTTGGTCTCCTTGATGACCTTCGTACTGAATTCCGTAGCGGCGCCGTTCGCGCGATTGGGTGACACCAACAACGCGCGACTGCTCGTCGTAGTAAAAATCAAGACGGGCTTTGCTGGTGCGCTCAATGCTCTTCAATCGATACTGCTCGTGCGACCATTCCTCGAACACAAGGCTGTTGGTGCTCCTGTCGGTACCAAAGCCAGTCACCCGCACGTGGCGCTCGTCAATGCGCTGAAGCTCCACGCAATCGGAAGGGTTGATGAGTCTGCCGGTGACCGCGAAGCTGCGCTCCTTGGCATTTGGATTGTAAAAAGAGAATTCTTCGCCGTCCGCGCGGGTGTAGATGAATCCGCTCACGCAGAGGCGAAGCTCGATTTGCCAGCTTGCACGCCATCCCGGCCCGAACGGTAGGTACTTCTTCACCTCATCGGGGATTTGAAGAATGGGTTGTACGACGAACTTGGAATTGAAAGTGCGCCCCACCGAGAAGGGAACCACCCCCTCCACTTTGTGGTCCACGCGGGCAGCAGAGAAATCGCCCGAAGCTGCGTCAAGAGCTATACCAATCGGTTGCCCGACCGTGACACGCCCATACCGTGTTCCAATGTTGTTCATGGTGACATCATAAATCACGGTTTTTTCGCCACCTTTTCGTTCCATAGCGCCTGGCTCAATCTCATCTGCGCCTCCCTCACGTTCTTATTCGCCACGGCGTCTTTCCCGTTCAACCGGTTCGCCCTGTCCTGCGCCTGTTTTAACTCACCTTTCAACTCGTCCACCTTCGTCTGTTCCATCGCAGACGACTGGGTGTCCTCCATAAGCTGCGGTGTTTTCTTCGAAGCCTGCGTTGGTTCGTCCACCGCGTTTGGTTCGTCCGAAGTCCGCATTGATTTGTTCGAAGACTGCGATGGTGTCTTCGGAAGCGGCGTGTCGTTCGAAGACTGCGATGGTGTCTTCGGAAGCGGTGCAAGTTTCTTGAGGCCTTTGTTGACGCCCCTGGCAATATTCGTCCAGCTCGGCATAGGAAATCCGCCAATCAGGACCCAACTTCCTCCACCAGCATGCATCACGGCATCGCCAGTATGCACCACAGCAGCCCCGCCAGCATGCATCCCGCCACCGACAGCACGCATCGCGGCAGTTCCGGCAGCATGCATCCCGACACCATCACCACGCATCCCGCCAACATGCATCCCGCCACCGACAGCATCCACCACGCCACCGACAGCGTCCATCATGCCACCCACTGTACCCATAACGGCAGACGTTAAAACACTTTTATCGCCATGCATCAAGGCACGCAAGGTCCCTGACGGGTAGCAGAGAATCACAGCACCGAGGCAGGGTGGCGTGCCTGGATCCGCCCCCATCAGGGCACCCCAGGCAGCCATGGCCATTGTCGCTATGTCCATGCCTACATCCAGGGCCAACATATCGATCGCGAAATCTGCCGCCGAAGCCTCGGCAGCATCGGAAGCAGCCTCACCTTGCTTTGCAGGATCGCCGCTTCCAGCAGCAGTTTTTGCGGAATCTGCTGCTTGCTCATGGGCTTTGTCGTCGTGTGCGCTAGCGTCAGCAATGCCGAATCTAAGGTCAACAACGCCAGCTCCCAGGCTCAACCAGTTCTTGATGTGCTTAAAAGCTTTTATCTTAGATCCATCCTTAGGGTCCGTCACCGCGTCCAAAACACGACTCACCTTGTTCATGGCAGTTTTTATCTTACCTGCAGCCTTCGCACCTTGAGCCGCATCTTCGCCTGCATCTTCGGCTATCTTTGTATCTTTGCCTACACCCTCGGCTATCTTTGCATCTTTGCCTGCACCCTTCCCCTTCGACGAACTCTTCGTGCATTGAAGTGTGAAGTCGACCAGGCGTGCAGCGCGCAGTCCGCCAATAAAAACTTTGCTCGAACCCGTGATCACCTCGAAAACGGGCGCCCCCGAACCGCATGTTGCCCCGATCCCGAAGTCTCCGCAACGCGCTGCAGGAATTCCGCCGATGAGCACCGAAGGACATCCCGTTACGATGGCACCAAATGCCGGGAGTGGAGGCGGCATCTCTCTATGTATATGCGGGATGCCAAGAACCATTGACCCCATTGTCGCCGCCGGAAGGGATGGCAAAGCCTTGGCAATGCGGTTGGTCGCACGGGCAAAGAGATCGTTGGAGAAATACCCGATAGCCGCGGGCACATTCGCAACGAAGGCAGCAGCCCCAAATAGCTGAGTAGCCTTGTCACGACCACTTGCTTTAGGATTCATAGAATCCCAACGCAACGGCGCGATTTTATTGACGAGGTCGGCGTACGAATCTTTAAAGGCATTACCGGAGGTATTGCTCCACCGGTGTTTTAGCTTGGCATCACTGGCAATGCGGCCAATCGCACCTTTGGTGTTAGGACCGATAGCCTTGGTTATCCCCGACACCTGGTCATCCGGTGATGGTACGTTCCATGATGATGACGATGTCATGTTCGATTCTCCTTAAGACGTGCGCTCGCAGCGCGAAGCTCTGCATCATAGGATGCACGAAGGTCATTGTGCCCACCCAATCGACAGATTTCGATCAACCGTGGAAGCACACTGGCAAGCCGCTTATCATTGCGATTCTCACGTGCTGCGTCGGCGGCCGCAGACCAGCATTCTACCGCACCGCGAATGTTGCCCTGTGCTTCCCGTGCCAGCCCGCATTTCTCGAGCATATCGGCCTGAACATACCCATTCACAAGTTTCTCCGCCGTCTGGGCGCCCAGCGCATATGCGTGCTCAGCCTCATCATACGCGCGAAGAGTCATATCCACATTGCCAAGGAGCATGGCTCCGTTGAGAATGAGTTGCATAGACTGGGCGTCAGTTGCCACACCGAGTGACAGGAGGTACTGTTCACGCGCTGTCGAATACTGTTTAAGTCGAACAAAAACATCTCCAACCCCCTGAAGAACCACGGCTTTCATCTGCGTCTCATTGTGTTCGTCATAGTATTGGAAGAGTGTGCTGTACTTGTCCAAGGCTTCTTCATGCCGTCCAAGTGCCATGTCGAACATGGCACATTGCATCAAGGCACTGATTCGGTGCTGTGCGCTGAGATTCTTGTTCGCCACATCGGCGGCTATGGCATCTGCCAACTCGGATATCGTCACACGCGTGGTATAGAGATAAATGCCCGTTGCACGCCATTTACGCAAAATCTGCTCCACGAGTGGCTCGGCGCGATCGTCGCGGAGAATCAGTCGAAGCGGATTTGACCACGGCCGGCGCTCATGAAGAGGGGCAAGCGCTCCAATGATTTGGGCATGTGCATTTCGGTCGGAGATATGCGATGGAAGAAGGGAAACAACCATTCGTTGGTCTTCTAGGTCAGGCACCCACGAAGTGATATGTGCCATGAGAGAACGAAGGCGCATCAGCGGCAGGATCTGTGCGTCTTGGCATTCAGCGGGAAGAGGCGCGAGCAGCTCTTGCCCTTCGCGCGTGCTCTCTTGGTTCACTTCCTCGAGCTGCAGGCGCACATTCTCAATCACTGTATCCACATACGAGACAAGATTATTCAATGGAGAAACGTCAATCAGATAGATATCCTTTGGCGATGACCCATCCATATGATCGAGCGATCGAACAACAAGGGGAAGTTCGTTATCGGTTGTTGTCAGAAGAAGGGCGGCTCGTTCTTTCCCTTTAACAAATGTCTCAAGGGCAGCACGAAGTTCCTCAACTGGTCCAAGAGATTCCATCTGCAGTCTTTAGTTGATCCTGATGAGTGCACCGGATATGTCCACTTCGCCACTGGCCGCCGCCGCCACGTTCGAGCCCTGGAGAGTCGCCTTCGATGGCTTTAGTACGAGTTCTGAAGAGTTGCACGCAAGGTCAACCAACGTGGAGCCATTAATGTGAATGGTTCCATCGCTCTCGAGCGAGATGCTCGCGGCTCCACACGTCAACGAGATTCCGTCGTCGGCATTGAGTGCAATGGTGCCCAAGCCAATCGTGACGGATGCCGTCGGCGTCTTCATCGAGATGGACGTTCCCGCATTAACGTCAATCGTCAAATTCACTACTTCACTACGCATGTTTGACGAAATGGAATGCAAACCCTCTATCGCAACCACTCGAAAGCTGTTCACGTTGAGGGCGTCACACCCTATCGTATGAATGCGGTTGCCGGTGACCGTCACGGTTTCATCGACATCAACGGTCTCCGTTCGGTTCGTGGCAATATGGATGTTCTCGCTACCCGTTACATCCACGGAACGATCGGCGACGACACTCACGGTCTGGTTCGCACCCACACTCACCGTCTGATTCGCGCCAACACTCACGGTCTGGTTCGCACCCACGCTCACCGTTTGATTTGCACCTACGCTCACCGTCTGATTTGCACCCACGCTGACGGTCTGATTCGCGCCCACGGTGGAAGTCTGGTTCACACCGATCGACTCTGAATGGCAGCTCAGAATTTGCTCGTTGAGGTCTTTTTGCGCGTGAACGAAGATCTCTTCTTGGCCCGCCCTGTCCTCACAAGAGATTTCGTTATTGCCACTGTTTCCGGGCACACTGAGGCCACGGTAGAGAACCGCGCGCGTGGCATCGTTAGGGAGCGTTTGCGGCTGCCGATTGTCTTCATTGAAGAGGGATGCAACCACCACGGGGCGATCCACATCCCCATCCAGGAAGTCGACGAGCACCTCCGCCCCCACGCGGTGCGCCGTGTACGTCCCTTGATTGTGATGCGCGATGGGGGTAGCCATTCGCACCCAGCACGAGCTCTTGTCGTTGAGCGGCCCTTCCCGATCCCACGCGAATTGAATTTTGATTCGGCCGTATTGGTCGACATACGGTTGATCCTCGTTGGGACCCACCACGCGCGCCGTGCGCAAGTACGCGGGCGGCTTCGGACGCACCTTCGGGCGAATAGGAGCCTCCGCAGAAACAGCCCAAAACTTGACAGAGACTCCCGTGCCCGACGACGTGGCGCCTTGCTCGAGCGCCGGGGCGTCCGCTCCTTCTCCGCAAAGTTCAATGCGGGTAACCACATATTTTCGATTGAAGACCTTATCGGGATGGTCGTTGATTTCGAAAACTTTCCCCACCCGCATGCGCAGGCAATTCGTGGTGCCTGAGAACGTCAAAGCATCCGAGCGCTGCTCCTCGAGGCGAAGCTGCGCACGCGCCTTCCCGCTGCGGCGTGAAACCTGCACGTCGTCCGCAACGCCTACATTCTCTCCCTCCGGATCGTTGTAGTGTCCGGGGTATTCATAAATCTCGCGCGCGGGGAGCGTACCCATGCCGTTCGGCGCAGATCCTTGACTCGCAGACATATCGCGCGTGGGCCGGAGGAAGTTGTAATCGCGGTACGCCACCGATCCCGGGCGGACGCGCCGCTCACGAACAAGGGTGCGGATATGATCCGTGGTAAGGGCGCCGCCCGCGTCGCGGTAGGGAATCACCTGCTTCCCGGCAATGGGTTGATATCCGCGCGGATCGTTGACCAGGACAACGGTGGCTTTCTTGTCGTCCTGTTCGAGATGGAAATGAATTCCTTCCTCTGAAAGGATGCGCACGAGAAAGTCGAAGTCTCTCTCATTGACTTGCGTGCAATAACTTCGCTTGAGAGGCTCGGGAGAGAGTCGCGTTGCTATCTCGATTTGCCACGGTTTGAGAAGCTCCTTCGCGATATCCACCACCGTGACATTCTGAAACACCTGACACCGCTGCTTGTGGCATAGCTCCTGAAGCCTCGGCACGATGCGCAGGACGCTTTGCCGCTGATTCTTGCCAGTGGCAACGCCGCTCGGACAGACCTCTTGAATCATTCCGTGGACGATATACGTCGGGGAATCGTCCGAGGCGCGCCCGAACGTCAAGAGCGCGGCGCGCCCAAGCGCGTCATCCAGCTTCGACGCCGTCTCGACGCTGCTCACAACAACAACTTTATAAACGAAATTTTTCGATACCTTTTCAACACCCTTGAAGGACAGAACAACGAGGGCGTTGTCCGGCTGTCCATCGATGCGCAGCGTGGCGCGAATTTCATCCATGCGACCAAAGAGGGATTCTGCGGTATTCAAGGCGATCCTCGCGACGTGAAACGGCACCAACAATGCCGCGGTTCAGAACGCCGCGCAAGCCTGGGACTATCAAATGTGCAACGATAACGATGCGTATAAGAATATGTGTCGAGAATCATGTTGACCCCGCCTCTTTAGCTATTCATATCGCGACACTATGTCGCACATCCGCATAAACGCACTTGCCGAACGTACCGCATGACGTTGGCAATCTCGGCACGACGGGCTCCCCTGGCGGCGCGCAGGAAGGCGTGCGAAGCACGCCTGACGAGCACCGCCCAAGGGGAGCCGCAAGGCGAGCGAAACGAAGTGAAGCGAAGCCGCGCGGTGGGGTCTGCTCTACGCCTTGACTACTGCACATCTACGCCTTGACTACTGCACATCTACGCTTTGACTACTGCGCGAGAAACCGCGTCCTTCCTCCGTCCATCCAGTGCTCGGCGTCGCGGATGGCGAGGATTTCTTCGAGCGATCCCCCGTCGTTCGCCACGCGCGAGATTTCGAGGAGCACCTCGCGCGCCGCGTCCGGATCGATCCCCGCGGTCGCCCCGTCGAGGAGCGGGCCCGCGGCGTCGAGCGCGGCAAGGGTGCGCGGGGTGACGAGATCGCCCTGGCGCCAGCCGGTCTGCGATAGGCCGCGCAGATCGGCGCGCTCTCTCTGGAGGAGCGTCGCGACGCCCTCGCGGATACGGCGATCTTCGTGATGGAGAAGAGGAAGGAGCGTCGCCGCGCTCTCGGCGTTCTGGCTTTGCCGGAACATGTGCACGACGGGACGGTATTGTCCGCTCGCGATGCGCGCGACGTTGACGTTCGCCGAAATCCAGTACGTCGGCGCCACGGCATAGAGTACGGCGGTGAGCGCGAACGCGTCGAGCTGACGCCGAACGAGCCATAGGAAGCTCCGCTGCCGTCGGAGCTTGAGCATGACGAGCCCCATCCCGACCACGACCAGCGTGATGCCCAGGATGCCGACGATACGGAGATCCGACAGACCGCTATACGCGATGTGGATCGCGATCCGCCGGTAGGTGCCGAGCGCGAGGACGAAGCCCTGCGCGATCCAGACGAAGGCGAGCTTTCGCGCGAGCGCCGCGCGGGAGTCGCGCGCGAGCGGTCCGCTGAACATCGCCGAGACGACCAGCGTGAGCAGCGCGAGGGCGACGGCGAGCCAGAACGCTCCTTCGTGCGAATACTGTTGGGTCGTGAGGCCGGCGGGCGGCCGGCCCGACCAGAGGTAGGCTGCGTCGAGCGCGTTGTATGCGAGGAACACGACGTTGAGCAGGACGAAGGCATTGCGCGCGATGAGCAGGCTCGTCGGTTTCGCTTCCTCCGTGACGCCGGCTGCAGGCGTGCGGGCACCACGCCAGGCGCCGCGCCAGAAGGCAGGGCGGAGCAAGCCGAGCGCGCCGAGACCGAACACGGCCCACGTGAAGACGCGAGCCACGGGCGGCAGCCCGATGCGAGCCACCACACTCATGACGGCGTCGAGGCCGCGCGCGACGATCGGATTGGCGAGCGCGAAGACGCCCACGAAGACGAGCGCGAGGCCGATCGGGACGACGATCGGCAGCACCGAGACGCCGCGCAAGCGACTGTTCGCGAAGAGCCGGCGGACACCGGCAACGGCAGACGCGATGCGAGCCGGAAGGCGAACGAGCGTGGCGAACGCGGAGACGAACGTCTCCATCAGAAACGAGCGCGGTGATCGGATCGCGACGGCGAACGCGAAGAGGAGCGAGAGCCCACAAGCGGTGGTGCCGAAGTTTGGCAAGGCGGCACTTCGCACGGCGATGGCCGCGAGGAGCACGGCGAGCACGATGAGCCTCGCCGAGCGCCGCCATCTGTGCGCGACGAAGAAGGCGGCGATCGGCACCGTGCTGAAGAAGAGCGCCTGCGCAAAGCCACCGCCTTCGACGCGGTCGCCATTCCAGATCGCAACGTCCGCAAGGACGGCGACGGCGAGCGCGCCGGCGAGCTCCTTGGTGCGCATCGGGACCGTGCGAGCGCGTGCGCGAGGAAGGACCTGGGGCACGGACGGTATAGGTCGATAGGGCGCCCGCGGATCGTAGAGTTGCGGCGTCGCGCCAACGCCGTGCGCGACGGGCGCGATGGGCACGAGCGCCGAGGCGCTATTCGGAGGTACGGGAGGTGGGCTCGTCTGCATGCATCGTTGAACGGGATAGGCATGCGTTTTCTTCGTCCACCGGACAGCTACCCGCGGCCGTTCACGTTCGGTTTTCGACCGTTCGGTTCGCGCCCAAGATCTCAGAGCGCGTCTCCCGGTGCATTGATACCCTTGAGCACGCGTGGTGGACGAAATCCTCGAAGTCCTTGGATCGACTGTGCGAGGTCTGACGGACCCGCGTCGCGCGGTGCCGATCGCGCTCGTCGTCATGCCGCTGACGCTGATTCAGGGCATCTACAGTCACGATCCGTTCGCGGTGCCGCTGGCGCTCCTCTTGTGCGGGAGCTTCTTGCTCGTCGGTCCCGCGCTCTGGCGCGCGCTGTTTCCGATGGACGATCCGCTAGACCGCTTTCAAGTTGACGCGAGTTCGAGGCGGCCGGCGAGGAGCGGACCGGAACAGCCTGCTTCGGCTTTGAGGACCGCACCGCAGCCGCCAACGATGAAATCGCGTCAAATCGAAAGC
>WQYX01000026.1 GCA_009781005.1 Polyangiaceae bacterium
CGCATCGCTTCGTTGCTCCTCCTCAAGCTGCACCAGCAGCTCTCGTCGGAGCGCCTCGCGCTACTCGCAACTCGGCCAAAATACTCGGTCCGCAACCTGCTCGGGGTTCCCGGCGGGGCCGAGGAGCGGACCGGGAACAGTCTTCCCCGTCCGTGCGCAGGAAGGGCCGCTTCGGCCCTGACGAGCACGTGACAAGGGGAAGGCGGCGCAGCGAGCGCAGCGAGCGGCGCGGATGGGGCCGCTACTGACCGCACCGCAGGCCCCAACGATGAGATCGCGCCAAATCGAAAGCGGTTCGTAACAAACGCCCACCATGTCACACTGCCTCGACGATAACAGCGCTCTCGAGCTCCTCGACGGTAGGCTTACTTCTACGGCGCTGGCACGCGTGGAGCGTCACCTCGAGTCGTGCGACGCATGCCGTGAGCTCGTAGCGGAGCTCGCCAAGGCCGGGCCGTCCGGCTATCCGGGTACCGAGCGCGCGCCGATTGCCGAGGGCAGCAGCGAGCTTACTCGCGCGGGTCCGTATCGAATCGAGCGCGAGATAGGGCGCGGATCGGCGGGCACGGTGTACCGCGCCATCGACGGTCGAACGGGAGAGGCCGTCGCGCTCAAGTACGTGACGAATCCGAGCTGGCGAGCGCGCTTCTGGCGCGAGATCGAGACACTCGCACAGCTCGCTCATCCCGGTATCGTCCGTTACGTCGGTCACGGCGAGACCCCGCACGGGATGTACCTGGCGATGGAGCTGCTCGAAGGGGAGGATCTCCAGCAGCGCCTGCGTCGCGGTCCACTTCCGTGGCAAGTGGTTCGGCTCCTCGGCATCCGCCTCTCCGCGGCGCTCGCGCATGCGCATGCGCGTGGCGCCGTCCATCGCGATCTCGGTCCGCGAAACGTCTTCCTGCCCGGCGGTCGCGTCGAAGACGCGAAGCTCCTCGACTTCGGGCTCGTGCACGTGAACGACAGTCTCGAGCACACCGCATCTCGAGCCGTGCTTGGAACGGCGTTCTACATGGCGCCCGAGCAGATCAAGGATCCGGGGAGCGTCGATGCGCGCGCCGACCTCTTCTCTCTCGGTGTCATCCTCTTCGAGTCCATCTCCGGTGCGAGGCCATTTCAGGGCGCCGACCTTTTCACCGTTTGGGCACAAATCGTCAATCACCCTCCGCCCAATCTGAGAGCTTTAACGCGCGGGATCCCTGAGGCTTTCATTGTCCTCATCGAAGCGCTCCTCGCCAAGGATCCGAACGCGCGCCCCGCATCGGCCGGCGCCGTCCATCACGCGCTCCTCGAAGAGCGTCTGATCTCGCAAGCATCTTCCTCGCGGCGCGGCTCGAGGATCTTCATCGCCATCGGCGCCGGCGCCGTGGCGATCATCGCTGCTTCGACGATCGCCGTCGTTGCACACCAACGCTCGGGCGACTCCTCGAGCGCTCCAGACGAGTCGAGCGCGACGAGCTCGGACGGTCCCCCGAGCGCAACGGAGTCGAGCGATCCGATCGAAGCCACGAAGGTGGAGAGCGAGAGTCCGCCTGCTCGTCTCCCTCACGAGACACCGGCCACAGCACCCTCGAACCGGAGTCCGCCGGTACCAACATCGGCCACGGCACCCTCGAACCGGAGTCCGCCGGTACCTTCGAAGGGCGCGGTCGAGTCGCTTTTCTGCGGCGGCGACAATGTCGAGCATCGCAGCGGCGGACACTACCGTGCCGACCCGGAGAGGCCGACGCAAAAAGCCGTCTTGATCGGTGGAGGGTGCAAGGCGACGCTCGAAGACTGCGTCATCGACGGCCCGCACTCGGTGAGCGTGATGGGCACGGGCGAGCTCACACTCCGTCGTTGCCAAGTGCTCGGAGACGTTTCGCTCTTCGGGCCCGCACCGATGTTGACGCTCGAAGGAACGGAGCTACCGAAGGCGCCGCAGATAGCTGGCGAGGGACGCGTCATCCGCCGCTAACGGGCAGCGTACGAACGATCGACGTGGCGATCGCGGCTGATGTCGAACAATATGATCTCCACATGAAACTCCAAGAAGTGATCCCCGCCGTCGTGGCATCCGCGCGCGATGGTCTCGATCTTACGGCCGTCCGTCTCGACGGACTCGATGCGGACAAGTGGCAGCTCACCACTGCCAACGGCGGCTCCGTGCTCTTGGAGCTCGGAAAGGTAGAAGGACGCTTCATCTTCGGACCCGGCGAGTTGACACACGGCAAGATGCACCTTCATTCCGCGTTCGATAAGAGCGCGCGCGCGTTCGTCGATGCGATCGCCGAGTGGCTCGGCTTCGAGCTCGCGGAGGCAAAGGAGAAAGACGACGCGCGAGAACCGAACGCCCAACTGGAGTGTTCCTGGGTTCGTCTCGGCGAGGGTTTGGACGCGCTCAACAACCGTTGGACGGGATTCAAGCTGTTTCTGAAGCTGGGGGAACGATATGCAGAAGTCTTCTTCCGCAGCGCGCAGAACGGGAAGCGCGCTCAATTCGTCGAGAAGTGGTCGGCGTATCGCCGCGAGCTCGTCGAGATCATGGAGCGTGCGATTGCCAAACCGCCTGCGCGAAGCGTGAGGGAGCGGAGGACGTCCAGGGCGCCGAAGCGCGAGGGAGCCCTATCGTTCGGCATTCACCAAGCATTCGATCTCGAGTTGCCCGCTGGATGGTTGCTCCGCGAGGAAAAAAAACACTACCGGATCACTGATCCGAACGAAGAGATGATGATCGAGTTCTCGCACATGCGCCTGCCGCCGCTTCCACCCGATACGCCCGGCGTCGTCGAGCGTGTGCAGATCGTCGTCGACAACAGCGGGCATCGCGACACGGCCCTGCCAGTCGCGACATTCGAGAAGAATGGCGTCACGTACGCTTGGAGCGAATACCGGCTCAACTCGCGAAACACCAAAGACCCCAAGGCTCCGCCCCGACCTGCGCGGGAACGATGCCTCATCGCCGCAAACGCATGGATCCAGGTGCTCGTCACAGGCTGTTGGTGGGAGACGGACACCGCCGTCGCAGAGCAAGCCTGGAACGGCGTCGTTGATTCGCTCGAAGTGGCCGGCCGCATCAGCCCGTCCCTCGAGACACGCGGCAACGCCTAAGAGCGTGTAGGGCACGCCTGCTGCGCGAATCGATTCGCTTCGATGGCGCCTTCGGCGCTGTCGGCCCGCTTACGGCGGGACCTCAGGTGGGCGCTGCGGTGCCTGCGCACGTACGACAAGTCACGTTTACGCGGGCTCCTCGCGCTCCGCCCTAGCCTCGATTCGCTCGCAACGGCTGGTAAACACGCTCTAACGCATCGTGTTCGGCGGGTTCGCTGCCGGAAAGATCATGGTGACGACGAGCGTTTTGCGCGCGCGCGCCCGGAACACGCCTCCATGCAATTCGACGAGGCCACGCGCAACGAAAAGGGCGAGCCCTCCGCGTCCACCTTCGACAATGGGCTTGGGCGCGCCGCGCGGCACCGGCGCGCGAACCGCGAACACGACCTTGTCTCTCGCGCAAGCCATGCTGAGCCGAACGCGGCCGCCCTCCCCTGTTACCTTCACGGCGAAGGCGAGCACCTTGGCGAGCACCACGAGCATCTTCGCACGGTCAACGAAGACGATCGCGCCATCGTCGAGCGGACGCGCCGCCGTCACGAGCTTGCGTTCATCACGAGCGTTCGCCGCAACGACGGCGTGAGTCACGAGCGACATGGCAGCTTCGGGCTTGCGCTGCAACTCGACGTTGCCCGCGGTGATGCGACTCGCTTCGAGCAGATCTTCGACCAGGCCGCGCATGCGCCCCGTGGCGCGATCCAGCCGTGTCGTGAGATCGAGTGCCCGGTTGACGTCGACTTCGTTGCGCTCGAAGTCGTCGCGAAGGAGCCCAGCGCTCATTGCGAAGGTGTTGAGCGGATTTCGGAGATCGTGCGCGACGCCGGAAAAGAGTGACTCGCGCGCCGTTATGGCTGCATCTTCGTGCGCTCGGAGTTGCATATTCTCGAGCGCGAGGTGGTGCACGACAGCAAACAGCACGCTCGCGGATTCTTTTGCGATCTGCGTGGACGCGCAGGCGATGATCTCTTCGGCTTCGAGCGCGACACGATCAATCTCCGCGGTCGTTGTGGATTCCTGCAAGCGAGGGCACACGTCCGCAAGCGCCTTGAGCAAGGCCTGAGGATCGAGCGATGCCATGCGGAAAGCCTCCCCGTTGATAAAACGACGCCATACCATCACGACGCAGCGCCGGCCAGACATGAAGCCGCTGCGTCAATTCGAAAGTGGCTGCGTGTTCAGTCGAGGAGCGCGCTGCCGGTGTCGACGAAATCACCGCGCGCCCATTCGAGCAGCGATCGGATCTCGCTTCGCAGCAGCGCATGACGCATGTCTGCGGGATGAATCGCGATGCGCGCAGGCACCAGCGCGCGTAGCGGTCGCGCAACGCGACAGTACGCCACACTCGAGACGAGCCGCCCAGGTGTGCGGCTCGCAAAATTGAGTACGATGCTCGCGCGCGATCGCCTGCGCGATGGATCGTACACGCGCAGGTGATCTTCAGTGAACGTGTAGCCTCGTTCGGAGAGCAACGTTCGGACCCAGCGCGGCAACGACCACGCGGGCGCGACGAAGCCGCGAACCTCGAGACCGATCTGCGCGAGCATGCGCTCACCGGCGTCGAGGCGTGCGATCGCCTCGCTCGGCGAAACGTCGCTGAACTCGGCCTCGCCACCCGAGACGATGCGCTGGGCGAAAGCGTATTGCAACCGTGATGCAATACCGCCGGCACGCGCACGTGCTCCGGCGTGGTCGCCCCAGCTTCGCGCGCGATGGTAGTAGCCGTGCAGGTAGATCTCGTGACCGGCGCGAGCGAGCGCGCGAAGCTCCTCGCAATACGAAGGGTGCTCGCAGAGCGGCGCGCGCCCGTGGAAGTCCGGCACGACGAGGAGCGCGGGACGCACGCCGAACTCGCGCGTCAGTGCGAGCGCCGCTTCGACCTCCCGCGCCCACGCGGGGGACACATCATGGATCGAAACGTGAATCACGCGCTTGGAGTGGCGGCGGCTTGCGCGCGCTTGACGGCTTCGTACTCCCGTTCGTAGAGCGAGAGCTGCTCGCTCACGATGTCGAGGTTACGCGCGTTCATCTCGTTGTCTTCGGCGCGCGCCATCTCGTCCATCTGACGGCGAACCTCACCGATTTTGTCGCAAATGTTCGCGAGGCGAGAAAGATCGACCTTGGCGCGCGACTTGTCCGCAAAGTGCGTGCGGTATTCTTCGAAGAGTTTGTTCGCCGCCGTGCCAAGGTCGCCCATGATGTTCGCCATGGGCGTGGCCTGACGGATCTTGCGAATCTCGGCGAGCTCGTTTTCGTACATCTTCAGCCGGTCCTCGACGATACTGATGTTCTTCGTGTTGAACTCGGCTTCAAGGCCTTGGTTGCGAAGAGCTGCCATGCGCTCGTGGACCTTCTTCAGCGTCGTGATGACGCGCAGGAGAAGAGCGGGGCGACGCGATACGCGCGGCTCACCAGCAAAGTGCGCTTCGTAGACGGCGAACTGGCCGTTCGCAAGACCTGCGAGGATGCTCGCACTCTCCTCGGGACTCGTGCCGGTCTGCGCTTTTTCGATTTGGTTGATCTCGCCTTTGTATCGCGCGAGGGCATCACGCACGACCTGGCGATCGCGCTCGAAGTCGGCGCTCCTTTCTCGTTGGCCTCGTTGGCCTCTTTCGATGATCTCCGTCATGCGCCTGTCGATTCGCTTGAGATCGTCGACGATTTCTCCAAGCATGCTGAGATCGCGCGACGAGCGATCTTGTCCAGCGAAGTGGCGAGTGTAGCGCGCGAAGACGTGGTTCGCGTTCGTTGCCTCCTTCGAGAACTCGTCGAAACCCGGACCCGCATTCTTGGCTTGCGCAACGGCCGTACGCTCATTTTGGAGGAGCGAGAGAGTCTGCGTAGCGGCATCCCGAAGGCGGCCGAGCTCCTCCCCGCGCACGGCGGCCGGAACGCGATCGACCCGCGCAACGACGTCCTTCGCGCGCTCGATCAGTCGATCGAGCTGCGTGACGTCGCGCGTCGCGCGCGCGTGCCCGGCAAAATCGGTTGCGTATTCGCGATCGAGCTCTTCGAGCTCGCGACCCAAGTTTTCGACGACGCTCTCTGCCATGGGGCCTGGTTCTTAGCACAAGAGCCTTACCGGCCTGCCTTCGCTCCGAGGAGATCTATGTAGAGTGCAATTTGTCGCTCGAACTGCTCGCGAACGCTCGGCAGTCTGCGCGCCGACGCCGACGCCGCATCGTGCAGTGCAGGCGCACCTTTCGAAAGGCGATCGAGGAGCGAGAGCGTCGCCCGCGCACATGCCGCAGCGTCACCCGATGCGTACGTCTCGCCAGCCGCGGCGACGTGCATCTCGGCGGCGCCGCCCCGGTCAGGCACGACCGCCGGCAATCCGCAGCTCATGGCCTCCGCAATGCTCAATCCGAACGTCTCGAACGGACAACCGTGCACGAGAGCATCCGCGCTCGCGAGCATGCGCGCGAGCTCTTCGCGGCCCTTGACGAAGCCCGGCATCACGATGTCGGCGCTGCCACCCGCGCGCACATTCATGCGACCGCGCTCTGGGCCATCACCGAACAGAACGAGGACGGCGTCGCACTCTTTGCGCACGCGGAGGAATGCATCGATGACGACGTCCCAGCATTTTTCGACCGCGAAGCGCCCAACGCCAACGAGCACGGGGACTTCGGCGTTCGGATCGCGCCCGGCAAGCACGAGAAGCTTTCTTCGTGCCTCGTCGCTGCGCGCATCCGGCCGGAAGATCGTGTGCTCGATGCCGAACGGCACGCGTTCGACGCGAGGTACACCGTGCGACGAAAGCTTGTCGACTTGCCATTTGGACGAAACCAAAGTCGCCTTGCACCTTCGAGCGATGCCGCGCACGAGCCCCCAGAGTGGACGCGTCGCCGGCTCGATGGCGCGCGCAGCAGCGTGCGCAAACAAACCTTCTTTTCGCGCCAGCGTCGTGGCGAGAACACCGGAGTAAGTATCGATGAAGTCTGCATGCCACTGGAAGGTGCGGATGCCGTAATGCTGCGCGGGCGCTCGCAGGGCTCCGAGTGCGGCGAGATAGGGCGAGTGGATTTCGAGGACGTCGGGGCGCTCTCGAGCGACGATCTCCACGATCTTGTCGAAGCGGACGAGCAGGTGGTAACTCGGATCATAAGGAGAGTCCGGTCCCCCGATGCGAATCACGCGTGCGCGTCCCCCGTCGCGGTCGTCGGTCTCGACAGTTTCCGCTGAGTCCTGCTTTCCAGGCGCCACAACAACATGCTCGTGACCGAGTTGGCACAGAACGTGACCTTTGAGCGTCAGATGGCTTCGAACACCGCCACCCCTCTCGGAATAGAATTCGGTCACGTCGACAATCTTCACGGCGTAAAACCCGTTAGCACGGCGCCGCCTGCGCAATCTCGTTTGCAGAGCATGCTCGCTCCGCGATCGGCGTTTTCCTCGCTGAATCTTCTTGAGGTCGGCTCCCGCGAATCTCCGTTCGCTTCTCTGTCGGCGCGGCACGGTCGCCCTCTGCGGATCGCCATCCTGAGCGACTTCACCCGAATTCCCTACGCCAACGGTGCAGCGTTTCAGACACGGTTCCTGTATCAAGAATTGCGTCGGTGTGGTCATGAAGTCACACTGATCGGGCCTGCAGATCCGGACGCAACACCTGACGAGCTGCCTCCGGGTACGGTCGCGCTTCCGAGCCTCCCGCTGAAGACGTATCCCGGCGTCCACATCCCGCTTCCGCTCGAGGCGTGGGTCTACGACGCCAGTCGCTGGAACTTCGATCTCGTCTTCGCGCAAACGACGAGCCTCCTTCTCGAGTTCGGCGTGTGGCTGCGGAAGATGCGCGGCACACCACTTCTCTGCGTGAACACCACGCACCTGGTGGCTGCGTACGACGTGCTCTTGCCCGAGCGTCTTTCGAAGCTCGGTTGGATCAACGCAGGGCTCGAACTCACGCTCAAGCGCCCGTACGAAAAGCTGTTCTCGAGCATCTACAACAATTCCGACGGCCTCGTGGTCCTCTCGGAAGGCTTGCGTTCGTATTGGCGCGAGCGCGGCGTCACCGCGCCCATCCATGTCATCCCGCGCGCCGTACAACCTGCCATCTTCGACAAACCGCTCGGCGACGATCCGTATACCCATCTCGGCAATGCAAGCGATGCCATGTGGCGGGGAGCGAGGCTGCTTTGTGCGGGGCGGCACACGCGTGAAAAGGCGCAAGATCGAATCATCCGCATCTTTGCCCGCCACGTCGCGCCGGTCGATCGGGAGGCAACTTTAACGTTGCTCGGGGATGGTCCCGACACGCCCTTTTTCAAACGTGTCGCGCGCGAAGAAGGCGTCGAAGATCGCGTCTTTTTCCCTGGCGAAGTGTCGTTCACGAAGATGCCGGATTACTACGCGTACGCCGACGTTTTTCTGCATGCGTCGCTCAGCGAAACGTATGGCAACGTGCTCGGCGAAGCCTTGTGGTGCGGCACACCCACGATTGCTTTCGCCGACGGCATGGGAGTCAGCGCACAAATCAAAGATCGGGTAAATGGCATTTTGCTCTCGCCCGGCAAGGGTGTGGTGGGGGAACGCGACGCCGACGCGGCGTTCGGTCGGGCGCTGCTCGATCTGCTCGCCAACCCGCAGGAGCGCGCACGCCTTGGTAAGGGTGCATCGAAGATCTCACGCGAACGAAGCTCACCGCTCGCGGTGCAGAGCCGAATGGCAGACGCATTCCGGCACGCACAGGAGCATGCTGCCGCATGCGGCATCCGTCCCGCGATGGAAGGGCCGCGACTTCTGCAGTGGATGACGACCTTCCAGCACTTCCGCACATGGTCAACGGTCAACGGCGGCGTGTATCTCGCCGGTCACGTCCGCCCACCGCAAGAGAAGAAGCGCAAAAGCCAGCTTCACCCGCAGATTGGCTCTTAAGTGGACCCATCCGCCATGGCTTCGCCTTCGGCTTGCCATGGCCGCCTTCCCTTGGCCTCGTGCTCGTCGGCGTGCAAGGCACGCCTCCTGCGCGCGGGCAGGGAAGGCTCGCAGCTGTTGCATCCTGGCAAAACTGTATCTATGGAAAGACGATGGATCGGCGGCCGAAATCAAGTTTCATAGCTTGTTTCGCGGCATAAAGGGTCTCCTCTGCCACCGCGTTTGCCTTTGCCGTGTGCGCGTGAAGGATTTCCAGCACGCGCCTGTCGCCGGCTTCGCCCTCGAGAGCCGCGCGCCGCTGCCGCATGGGTTCGAGCAGCTCCTCCATCGCAGCGGCTACTTCAACTTTGATATGCCCATCACCAATGTTGTCGCCCGCAGCATATTTCGTTTCGAGCTCGGCGACGCGTGCAGGATCTTTGATGAATGCACGCACGTACTGAAAGAGCGCGTTGTTCACGTCGCCTGGCTCGGTCATGGTTTTGCGACCCGTGTAGAGTGCGCCCATCTTCTTTTTGATTTCCTTATTCGTATCCGTAAGGAAAATCGCATTGCCAAGGCTCTTCGACATCTTATTTTTGCCATCGGTACCCGTCAGGCGACCAACGCGACCAACGAGTGCGCGCGGAATTGGGAAAATGCCGCCTCGAGCAATATGGTCCTCGTCTTTCGCCTGGGGATCGACTCCGGCGTATGTCCAGTTGAAGCGGCGACCGACCTCTCGGCACATCTCGATATGCGCGACTTGATCTTCTCCGACGGGGACGAGCTCGGGGCGAAACACGAGAATGTCGGCGCACTGGCCAACCGCATAAAGCGGAAAACCGAAGCTATAATGATCGCCAAGGTCCTTTAATTCGATCTCGGTTTTCAGTGTCGGGTTTCGCATGACCCGATTGAACGGCAAGAGCATCGCGAAATACCATGACAGCTCGGCGATGGCCGGGATCTCCGTCTGGAGAACCAGCGTCGAGCGTTCTGGATCGATGCCCGCGGCAAGCCAGTCTTTGACGATCTCGAGTGTGTCGCGACGAATGGCGGCCGGCTCGTCAGCGCGCGTGGTGAACGCGTGCATATTCGCAATCAGGAAGAAACAATCATAGTCATTTTGCAGGCGGATTCGGTTTTCGAGCGAGCCCACCCAATGACCCAGATGCAGGCGTCCGGTGGGAGTGTCGCCAGTGAGAATACGAGGGCGCTTGTCCACGATATTGACCGATCAGAGGTTGTCATTGGGTGGAAGGGTCCACTCGAAATCGAGCCCGGCCCACGTGAGCACGAGCCACGGACGAAGCGACCACGAAGAGTCATTGCGGTTGCCGACGTAGAGAACGGGCGACATGCGCCGACAGCTACTCCGACACCGCGCCGTGCGCAATGAGTCTTGCCCGCGCGAGGGGCTCGGCCTAAACGTTGTCTTTATGCGCACGGAGTGGGTTTCGAAGCGGAGCGGCAACGTTGTCACGCAGATGCACTATGCACGCAAGGGCATCATCACCGAGGAAATGCGTTGCGTCGCCACACGCGAGAAGGTCGACGCGGAGCTCGTTCGCAGCGAAGTCGGGCGCGGGCGTCTGGTCATTCCGGCAAACATTCGTCACGAAAGTCTCCAGCCGATGGGCATTGGTGTCGCGCTGTCGTGCAAGGTCAACGCGAACATCGGCAATAGCGTCGTGACGAGCGATGTCGACGGCGAATTTCGCAAGCTCGCCATATGCCTCAAATACGGCGCCGACACGGTGATGGATCTGTCCACGGGCGGCGATATCGACAGCATTCGCCGCGCGATCATCGGCAAATCTCCGGTGCCAGTCGGCACGGTGCCGATCTACCAGGCTCACGAAAAAGCGAAGAGCATTGGCAAGCTCACGGCCGCCGACATGATCGACATCCTCGAAGTGCAGGCACAGCAGGGTGTCGATTACTTTACCATCCATGCGGGTTTGCTCGTGGAATACCTGCCGCTCGTCAAAAATCGAATCACGGGCATCGTGTCCCGCGGTGGCTCGATCATGGCGCAATGGATGATCGAAAACCACAAGCAGAATCCATATTATGTACACTGGGATAAGGTCCTCGAGATTTGCGCGAAGTACGACGTGACCATCAGCGCCGGCGACGGACTTCGCCCTGGTTGCCTCGCAGACGCGAGCGATGCAGCACAATTCGCGGAGCTAAAGACACTCGGCGAGCTCACCAAGCGCGCCTGGGAAAAAGATGTCCAAGTGATGATCGAAGGCCCCGGACACGTACCCTTCGATCAGATTGAGATGAATGTGAAAAAGGAAATGGAGCTTTGTCACGAAGCGCCGTTTTACGTCCTTGGGCCGCTCGTCACCGATATTGCGCCGGGTTATGACCACATCACCAGCGCGATTGGCGCGACCATGGCCGGCGCGGCCGGCGCTGCGATGCTCTGCTATGTCACACCGAAAGAGCATCTTGGTCTGCCGGACGAAAAAGACGTCAAGGACGGTCTCATCGCGTACAAGATCGCGGCGCACGCTGCCGACATCGCGCGCCATCGTCCGGGTGCGCGCGATCGCGACGATGCTCTCAGCCGCGCGCGCTACGCGTTCGACTGGAAGGAGCAGTTTCGCTTATCGATTGATCCCGAGATTGCTCAAGAGATGCACGACGAGACGTTGCCGGAAGACTACTTCAAGACAGCCGAATTCTGCTCGATGTGCGGTCCCAAATTTTGCAGTATGCACATGAATCGCGCCATCGAGGACTTCAACAAGAAGGTCGAAGACGACAAGAAATCCGGCAAACGCTCGCTCGAGATTCTTTCGGGCTGAGAGCATGTTGACCAGCCTGCTGCGCGCCGCGATGCCTTCGTTGGGCCCTGCGGTGCCTGCGCACGTACCACAACGTACGCTTACGCGGGCTCCTCGGGCCCGCCTTGGCCTCGCGTCGCTCGCGACGGCTGGTAAACACGCTCTGATGCTGACCCGCCGGCTCGTTTTGGGGATGCGATCGTGTTACGCCGTCGTGCTGGCGGCGCTTGTTGGCGTGTGCAGCGCGTGCGGCAAGACGGGCTCCGGAACCGCGCCGAACGCAACGCCTGCGGAAGCGTCGGCAGCGTCGGTCGCGCGCGTATCGGCACCCGCAGACGCCGGGTTTGCCATCTTGCGTGATGTTGCGATGTGGGCGCATGCCAAGGAGGGGGACGAGGAAGATCTCGCAACACTTGCCACGCACGAAGGTGCGGCGGGACTCATCGAGGCAGCCGCCGAACCCGCGCTGCGCACGACGGCGCTTCGTGCAATGGGGTTTGCACCGGGCTACGCGCAGACGCCATTTCTTGCACGCGTGGCAGCGGGCAAAGACGACGCGGACGCGAAACTCGCACTCGATGCTCTCGTCGAGATCGCCGAGCGAGTGCGCCGCCAAGACGCTGACGAAGACGCCGATGAACTCGGCGACGCATGCAACCAAATCGTTGCGCTCGCAAAAGACACGGGACGCCCGAAGGAACGGCGCATCCCCGCGATTCGCGCGCTCCGGATGCTGCCATGCCCGAAAGCGGGCATTCCAACGGATCTCGACGCGCGCTGACCCGGTCTTATGTTTGAGTTCGTGCGCGCCAGGGCGATCGCTCTCATCCTGCTTGCGCTCTCGGCAGCATGCACCGCGGCTGGTGTTGGCCTGCGAGCGTCGCGAAACACCAAGGCAACGGGAAGCATCGCGCCGCCGGCGCCGACGACTCCCGCGATGCCTGACGCCTCTGCGGCGGCGCCGGCGCCGCCGAACGAGATCGTCGTCGCGGAGAGAGCTCCCGATCGCAGTCGCACGCGCACGATCGGAACGTGCGACGAGAGCGCGCGCCCGGAAGTTGCGCGCGTCACGATTGCACACTTCAACGATCTGCAAGCGCGCTACAGCGATCGCGTTGCAGGCAAGAGTCGTTACGCTCTGCTCGCGGGTTACCTCCGGCAACTAAAAAAAGACAACCCCGAGACGCTCGTCCTCGATGCGGGCGATGACTACGAGAAGGGATCCATCGCCGAACTTCGCTCGGAGGGTGAAACCACGCGGCAGATGATTCAGGCGCTGCCCATCGATGTCCGTACCATCGGAAATCACGATTTCGCATATGGCGCGGACGCCGTCTTGCGTGACGTTCGAATGAGCCGTCATCCCGTGCTCGCGGCCAACGTGCAGCACATCGGGCTCAGCGAAGACGAGCAACCGTTTCTGCCCTTCGTGCGCGTCGACGTCGGATGCGTAAAAGTCGGCATCGTAGGTCTCGTCACGAAAAACTACGGCGCCGACGATCGGCCCACGTCCGCGCCGTTCGACGGCGTCTTCGCGCAGGACGATCGCTACGCGCGCGTGCTCGAGCGCCAAGTCAAAGCACACGGAGACGAGGTGGACCTCCTCATTGCGCTCACGCACCTTGGCTATGCCGATGACAATGCACTTGCGATGAGCCCCGCTGCGCGCGGCGTCGACTTCGTGATCGGCGGTCACTCGGAGCAACTATTTCGCGAGCCGCTGCTAGCAACGCGTCCGGACGGCACGCGCACGTGGGTGCTTCAGGCCGGTCACTACGGCGAGAACGTGGGGCGGGCCGATCTCGCTCTCGACCTGAAAGACAAGAAGGTGAAGATCGAGCGCTATCGCGTCATCAACGTCAACGCGTCGCTGCCAAGTGCCGATGACGTCGACGATCTCGCCAAACGACTCGAAGATGACGCCGCGAAGGACGCGCACGAAATCATCGCGACCACGCAAGCCGAGATCACCGCGGGAGCTTCCATGGTGCAGCTCGTTGCGCGTGCGGCAAAGGAAACCCTGCACGTCGATGCTCTCGTCATTGGCAAAGACCACTTCCGCCGGGGCCTACCAAAGGGAGCGGTGACGCTTCAACGAATGTACGAAGCCGTGCCCGTGCAGAAACAACCGGCGGGGACAGAGGGATTCTCCTCGCTGTGGATCGTGGAGATGCCCGGCGAAGAGCTCTCCGTACTCCGCGCGCGACCAGGCGCGGCGAGCTACGCGTTCAACCTTTTCATACCGACGTCCATCGACCCGAACGCGCGCTACCGCGTGGCGCTCGACAAGCGAGCGCTGATGTTCCCGCGCCTTGCGTTTGGCAAGAACACGACGTTTCCAACCGCCACGTTCGGCGGCGAGCTGATTGACGTGCTCGAGTCCTATGCACGTGCGCATACGGACGCGTTTCGCTAGAGTCCGCGCCCTCATGTCGCAAAAACATTCCGCCCACGGCTTCACCCTCGAAGAGGTCCGCGCCATCTACGATCGGCCCCTCCTGCCGCTCCTCGACGAAGCGCGCCGTGTTCATCTCCAGCATCACGCAGAGAACGACATCGAGCTTTGCACGCTCATCAGCGTGAAGACGGGCGGCTGCTCCGAAGATTGCGCGTACTGCCCGCAGTCGAACCATTACGAGACGAAGGTCGACGCAGAGAAGGTCCTCGATCTCGAGGACGTGATCGCAGCCGCGCGGCGGGCGAAGGAAATCGGATCAACGCGCTTCTGCATGGGCGTTGCCTGGCGCGAGGTGAAGGACGGCCCCACGTTCGATCGCATCCTCGCGATGGTCAGAGGCGTCAAAGAGCTCGGTCTCGAGACGTGCGTAACCGCGGGCATGCTCACCGAATTACAAGCCGCGCGCCTGAAAGACGCCGGGCTTGATGTGTACAACCACAACCTCGATACGAGCCGCGAGAACTATCACTCCATCATCACCACGCGCAGCTACGACGATCGCCTGCGCACACTCGAAAGCCTTCACAAGGTCGGCATCCGGGTTTGCTCCGGCGGCATCATCGGCATGGGAGAGAGCGTGGACGATCGCTGCGAGATGCTCCGCACGCTCGCGAACCTCGATCCGCCCCCGGACAGCGTTCCCGTCAACGCGCTCGTTCCGGTGGAAGGCACGCCGCTCGCGAACATGCCGCCGATCGATCCGATCCATCTCGTGCGCATGATCGCTGTGGCGCGCATCCTCATTCCGCACGCGCGCATTCGCCTCTCGGCCGGTCGCCGATCGCTGTCACGCGAGGCGCAGCTCATGTGCATGCTCGCAGGCGCGAACTCGATCTTCTTTGGCGACAAGCTCCTCACGACGCCAAATCCCGAGCAGAACGACGATCTCGAACTATTTCGCGCCGCAGGACTCAACGCCATGATCTCTCACTCGAATTCGAAAGCCGCTGCGGAGTAGCGGCTCACGCGCAACTTCGCTCAGAGCATGTTGCTGTCTGAGACGAGGCGCCCTATGGTCTCGCGCCACAAAGTTGCGCTATTTCCCGCGGCTCTCGCGGAACGCCGCGCCACCAGGCGCTCGAGGATTGAACCATGTCCAAGAACACCTTCGGAAGCCAAGCGACCCTCAAGGTCGGTGCAGACTCGTACACCATTTATCGATTGGATGCAGTCTACAAGAAACATCCCGAAGCTGCGAAGCTCCCCTTCTCGCTGAAGATCCTGCTCGAGAACTTGCTCCGCACCGAAGACGGCGTCTCGGTCGATCAAAACGACATCGCCGCCGTCGCTAAGTGGGATGCGAAGGCCGAACCAAGCCAAGAGATCGCGTTCACACCAAGCCGTGTGCTCCTTCAAGACTTCACCGGCGTGCCCGCCGTCGTCGATCTCGCTGCCATGCGCGACGCGATGAAGCGCATGGGCGGAGATCCGAAGAAGATCAATCCGCTTCAACCCGTCGAGCTCGTCATCGACCACTCCGTTCAGGTCGACGAATTCGGAAGCAAGGCGGCATTCGACAAGAACGCGGCGCTCGAATTCGAGCGTAACCAAGAACGCTATCGCTTCCTCAAGTGGGGGCAGCAAGCCTTTCGCAACTTCAAGGCCGTTCCGCCGGATACCGGCATCGTCCACCAAGTCAATCTCGAGTACCTCGCGCGCGTCGTGATGACGGCGGACGCGAACGCGGGCAGCAAGCTCGCGTACCTCGACACGGTCGTGGGCACCGACTCGCATACGACCATGATCAATGGCGTGGGCGTCCTTGGTTGGGGCGTTGGCGGCATCGAGGCCGAAGCAGCCATGCTCGGACAACCCGTCAGCATGCTCCTTCCGCAAGTCATCGGCGTGCGCATCACGGGCAAACTAAACCCAGGCGCCACCGCCACGGATCTCGTGCTCACCGTGACGCAGATGCTTCGCAAGCGCGGCGTCGTTGGCAAGTTCGTCGAGTTCTTCGGCCCGGGCTTGAAAGATCTCCCGCTCGCCGATCGCGCCACCATCGCGAACATGGCACCCGAGTACGGCGCAACGTGCGGCATCTTCCCCATCGACGCAGAAACTCTCCGCTACCTGCGCTTCACCGGTAGAAGCGACGCACAGCTCGCTCTCGTCGAAATGTACGCGAAGGAGCAAGGCCTCTTCTGCGACGAGAACTCGCCCGAAGCCGTCTACACGGACGTCCTCTCGCTCGATCTTTCTTCGGTGGAGCCGAGCCTCGCCGGGCCCGCGCGCCCGCAAGATCGCGTTCCGCTCAGCGGCGTGAAGAAGTCGTACTTGGACGCGTACGAGACCTATAAGTCGCGCGCCAAGGCCGCGAAGAAGAGCGCCGCGGGAGACTCATCGGTTGCCCCGGACAAAGAAGTTACCAACGGCAGCGTCGTCATTGCGGCGATCACGAGCTGCACGAACACGTCGAACCCGAGCGTGCTCATGGCCGCCGGCCTTCTCGCGAAGAAAGCTGTCGAAAAGGGTCTCACCACCAAGCCGTGGGTCAAACCAAGCCTCGGCCCCGGCTCGAAGGTCGTGACCGAATACCTCGAGGCTGCGGGACTTCTCGAGTCGCTCGAGAAACTCAATTTCTATGTCGTCGGCTACGGCTGCACGACGTGCATTGGCAACTCGGGCCCGCTGCCGCCGGCCATCTCGAAGGCCGTCGACGAGCGAGATCTCTTCGTCGTGTCGGTGCTCTCGGGAAATCGCAACTTCGAGGGACGCGTTCACGCGGAAGTTCGTGGCAATTACCTCGCATCACCGCCGCTCGTCGTTGCCTATGCCATTGCGGGTCGCGCAGATTTGGATTTGACGACGGAGCCGCTCGGCACTGGCAAAGATGGCAAACCGGTATTTCTCAAAGATATCTGGCCAACGCAAAAAGAAGTCGCGGACGCGGTCGAAAAAGCCGTGGCTCCGGAGATGTTCAAAAAGGTATATGCCGACGTTTATGCGGGGGACCCTGCTTGGCAGTCCCTTGCCATTCCCGAAGGCGACCTGTTCGCGTGGGAAGACAAGAGCACGTACGTCAAGCATCCGCCGTACTTCGAGGGCATGGGCAAACAGCCCGCTCCGCTATCGCCCATTCGCGGCGCGCGCGTGCTCGCCGTTCTCGGCGACAGCATCACCACGGACCACATCTCGCCGGCCGGTTCCATCAAAGCCGATTCGCCCGCAGGCAAATATCTTCTTTCGCATGGTGTAAAGAAAGAAGACTTCAACTCGCTCGGTTCGCGTCGCGGCAACCATGAGGTCATGATGCGCGGAACGTTCGCGAACGTGCGCCTTCGAAACCAGCTTGCCCCAGGCACCGAGGGCGGCTTCTCGCGACATTTGCCGAGCAACGAAGTGATGTCGATCTTCGATGCATCGGTAAAGTATGCGGCGGAAAAAGTTCCGCTCTTCGTCATTGCAGGCAAAGAGTACGGTTCGGGATCCTCGCGTGACTGGGCGGCAAAGGGACCGAAGCTGCTTGGCGTGCGCGCCGTGCTCGCCGAGAGCTACGAACGCATCCACCGCTCGAACCTCGTTGGCATGGGCATCCTTCCTTTGCAGTTCAAGGCGGGCGACAACGCAGCATCGCTGGGTCTTACCGGCGAAGAAATCTTCGACGTCGAAGGGCTCGCCGAGCTGCTCGACGCCGGATTCAAGAACGGCCGCGACATCACCGTGAAGGCGAAGGCCGCGGACGGAACAACGAACCAGTTCCGCGCAACCGTGCGCATCGATACGCCGCAAGAAGTCCTCTACTATAAGCATGGAGGCATTCTGCAGTACGTCTTGCGGCAGCTCCTCGCGTAACCAATCGTAGGGGGCAGCCCCCTGTGGCTACCCCCCGAATCACGAGCCCGCGGCGCCCCTATCCCCGCGGGCTTCGTTTTTTAACACTACTGCCGGAACTTCGTTCCGGGCTATGCGTTTCCGCTTCGCGGAAACCAGTCGTGTTCACTTGTCTCAAGGGGGGCCCCCTCTTGCCCCGCTTTCGCGGGCAATTCACCCCTCCGAAAAGCCGCTCCCGCGGCTTTGCTTGCACTACTGCCGGAATACTTCCGGCAGTAGTGCGAAGGTAACGGTTTGTGGTTATCGGGCGACAGCGCATGATCCGAATGCCGTGGTAACGCGAATAACCAGCAACCGTTCGTGATATCGATCGCGATGAAAGCGACAAATCTGCCGCAGGCATGCGAAATGCTCAGTGGGCGCGCATGCTTGCATTTCGATCCTTGATTCCATGCGTGGCGCTCTTCGGGGTGCTTGCATTTTCCACCAACGCTCACGCGCAGGCGTCGCCGGAACCGCCTGCGCCGCCTCCGTCTCCCGGCGTGCGCGACGGCGTCGACGTCCACGTCGATGTCCATGCACCGTCGTCGCCTGCGCCGCTATCGCAAACGACTCAACCCTCGTATGTCCCGCAAAGCGTCGCGATGTCGGGCCCGCGCGTGATCAACGGCTACCACGAAGGCGATACCATTCCTCCTGGCTATCACCCCGCCACGCGCATGCGAACGGGGCTCATCACCGCCGGTGCGGTCACATTTGGTGTTCTCTATTCCTTATCCTCCCTTGCCGCGGCGATCTCGGCGGACGCGAATACCCATGAGTCGAATCCTCTCGGAGCGATGTGGATCCCGTGCGTCGGCCCTTTCATCCAAATGGCAAGGACAGACAGTGATACAGGGAAATATTTTCTCTTCCTCAATGGTGCAGCGCAAACCGCCGGCCTCGCGATGCTCGTCATCGGCCTCACGGTGCCGCGCACCGTGCTCGTCCGCAACGATCTCGCGCAAAACAAACCAACGCTGCGGCCCGTGCCAATCCTCACAAGGGACATGGGGGGCGCCGGCATCGTCGGGACGTTCTAGCGACAAAGTCGGATCGGTTCGAATGGACGCGACAGCGGAGGCAGGTCCCGATAGGTTGTCGAACTCATGGCAAACCCCACTGCGCTGCTCGAAACCTCACTCGGCAATATCAAAATTGAACTCTTCACGGACAAAATGCCGATCACGGCAGGCAACTTCGTCAAGCTCGCCAAGAGCGGCTTTTACGATGGCCTGCATTTCCACCGCGTGATCGATAACTTCATGCTGCAATTCGGTTGTCCGCACAGCCGGGATCCGAAGAGCTCCCGAGCCGGCACGGGCAACGGCCCGGACGGCACCATCCAGGACGAACACCCGGCCGACGCAAAGCTATCGAACGAGCCCGGTACGCTCTCGATGGCGAACACCGGTCGACCGAACAGCGGCTCTTCTCAGTTTTTCATCAACACCGTTCACAATGCCTATCTCGACTGGTTTTCGCCGGGTCCGTCAAAGCATCCGGTGTTCGGCAAGGTCATCGAAGGCATGGACGTCGTGCACGAGATCGAGCGGACCGCGACGGATGGGAACGACCGTCCGATCACTCCATTTCAAGTCAAGAAGATCACGGTCACCGAGAGCTGACATGGGCTTCCCCGCCCGCGCGCACAAGGCCCGGCCGCAGCGGCCGGGCCGCGGAGCACGGGCAAGGGGAAGCCGCGCAGCGAACGAAGTGAGATGGCGCGGATGGGGCACCTTAAATTGCGGCGTACCCTCGTAACAGCAACGTGTCTTCTCGCGACGGTGATTGCCGGATGTAAGCCTCAAACTGGCGCGCTCGTGACGAGCCCGGTCGTGCACGTCGAGCGCCCAAGCGCACCGAGCACGGCGACGAAATCACCCACCATCCTCGTGTGGACGAAGACCGAAGGCTCGGGGGACTCGCCCGACCCCAAGAACGCGAAGAACGATACGTTCTCCCTTCGTCATGGAACGAGCGAGCGGGTAAGCGGAATCGAGATCGCGACGCGCACCGGAACGTGGCGGTGGATAACCGACGAAGTGACCGTCGCAACCGAACCGTGTGACGACGAAAGCCCACCGCAAGAAGGATCGTCGACGCGCGCCGCGCTCGCTCGCTCGCCCAAGGTGAAGCAGGTCATCTTCGACCCGCCAACGACGACGGAGGCAACCGTGCTCTCGGGCAGCGTTGACCTCGTGGGATCTCTCGGCCCGCTGCTCTTCATCGAACAGGGCGAATCCACGTACAATTGTGGGGCCGCCCACGGCGGACATTCTGCGTCGTTTCTCGTTTGGGATGCCGAGCGCGCAGAGGCCGTCGACGTGCTCAAAGACCTGCCGGATGAGCAGGAGATCTTCGCTCGCGCGGTCGAGGCGTTTGCTGCTGCCGAAGAGCCCGAGAAAGTCGATGATCAATCCTTTGAAATCACGGAGCTACGGCCCGTTTTTCACGATGGCGAATTGAGCTTCGAGGCGCAGGTGACGATCGATGCCTGCTACGCATGCAGCGACGGGAATTGGTCTTCGTACACGAAGTCGGTTCGCGTCCCGGCGGAGATCCCCGAAGTGGCAGTCCCCTATGCGCACGTGCCTCCGGAGGTTGCACGCTTCGCGAAAGAGCACCCTGAGCTGACGATCGGCGGGTTCTCGATCCTCAACGCAAAGTGAGGAGCCAGGTGGTGAAGTCGCGCATCACTTGCGGGGCAATCCCGTGACCGCCCGTGAACGATGAGAACGTCACGCGGAGCCCCGCGCCTTGGAGCTCGCCGCGGAGTGTCGCGGCAACCTCGTACGGCAAGATCGGATCGGCGGTGCCGTGGCTTTGAAAAACGGGGAGCCCCGCGCGCGCTTTCATTCGCGTGCGCCATTCGTCTTCGGCGATGAGCGTGCCCGAGAAGATGACGAGGCCGCGGAAGGGACGCGCATCGCGCAAGACGAGATCGGTCGCGAGCATGGAGCCTTGCGAGAAGCCGCCGAGGACGATGCGCGAAGACGGCGTTCCCTGCTCTTCGAGCGCGTCGATCATCTGCGAGAGCGCGTCGCGTGCCTCGTCGAGTCCTTCGGGGATCTCTCGCACGAGATCGCTCACGGAGTTTTCGGCGATGGCGCGCTCGAAGCGACCGATGTCGATCATCCACCAGGCGCGCGCGTTGCCCATGAGGACCATCGGGACGAAGTCGGTGACGAGCTTCGGCGCTTCGGGGAAGAGAAGCGTCGTGCCGGGTGGCGCGCCAAGCGATGGGGCGAGCCCCACGAGATCGTCGCCTGGGGCGCCGAACCCGTGGAGCAACACGAGCGTGAGCGGTTTATGTGTATTATCCACATTTTCCGCAGGTGTGACGACACGCCGAACACGAAGCGACCCGAGCTGTAGGACGTCCATGGGCGCCATTGTCCTATGACCGGATGCTTGCTGTCAGCGTGTGTCCTGCATCCTCGTGAAATCCCAGGTCTCGAATTGCTTCACGAAAGACGCGGCTGTAGGGTGTCAATTTCAATGGATCCCGTCCATCCGGGCGACATTCTCGCGGGCAAATACCGCGTTGAGCGCGTGCTCGGTTCTGGTGGGATGGGGATCATCGTGGCTGCGCGTCACGTACGGCTCGATCAACTTGCCGCCGTGAAGCTGCTGCGCAGAGGACTCGACACGGCCGAAGAGGCGGAAGCAACAGAGCGATTTTTGCGCGAAGCCAAGGCGGCTGCGCGGCTCAAGAACGAACACGTCGCGCGCGTTTACGACGTCGGCACGCTCGAGACGGGGCATCCGTACATCGTGATGGAGTACCTCGAAGGAACGGATCTCGCCGAGATGCTCAAGCAGCGGGGCGCGCTGCCGGTGACCGAGGCGGTCACGTACGTGCTCCAAGCGTGCGAGGCACTCACCGAAGCACACGCGTGCGGGATTATCCATCGCGACATCAAGCCTGCGAACTTGTTCGTCACGCGAGGAGCGAACGGCGCGCCGCTCGTCAAAGTGCTCGACTTCGGTGTTTCGAAGTCGCTCGGCAGCAACGTGGAGGACATGACGCACACGTCGGCCATGCTCGGCAGCCCGCGATTCATGTCGCCCGAACAGATGCTCGATGCGCGCGCGGTCGATCCGCGGAGCGACGTTTGGTCGCTCGGCGTCGTGCTCTACCGCCTCGTCTCGGGGCAGGCGCCCTTCGAAGCAAATTCACTCGGCGCGCTGCTTACGCTCGTCATGCACGAAGAGCCGGCGTCGCTGTCGGCAAGAGTCTTCGAGTTGCCATCGGGGTTCGAGTCCGTCGTGCGGCGATGTCTCGAGAAGGAGCCGGCGAAGCGCTTTCAGAGTGTCGCGGATCTCGCAAATGCGCTCACGCCTTATGCGAGCGCCGATGCGCACAAGGCCATCGCGTTCAGCGGCGTGCCCATGGGTTGGTCATCGCAGAGCGCGGACATGCCCACGGTCTCCGCTCCTGCCGCGAACAAGTCATCGACGCCAGGTCGGCGCTCGGAAGGGATCGCGGCGTCGCTCGGCGTCTGGGTGCTCGCCATGGCGGTGATCGCAATCCTCGTCGTCGGGGCGTTGAAGCTTCGCAAGAGCTCCGTGAAGAGCGTTGCGGACGAAGCCAACTCGGCCAACTCCGCAACCGAGGCATCGAGCAGTTTGCCGCCCGAAGTCGCCCCCGCCGCGAGCACACCCCCTACCACGGTGTTCGTGGCGCCTCGGTCGCCATCCGCCAAATCCGCCGCTCAGAAAACTGCGCCTGGTACCGGGCGCAAATCCATCCGGAGCGCGTCAGTGCCCGCGAGCGGGGCAAACTCGCAGCAGCCTAGCGCCGCGAAACCGGACGACGGGATCCCATCCACCCGACAATGAGCTTTAATGCACGGATCATGAAGGGATCGCGCGCCGTGCTCCGGCGCATCTGCGCGTTGACGCTCGTTGCCTCGGCGCTGCCGATCGCATCCGTCGCGCGCGCGGCCGACCTGTCCGAGGGTGCTGTAGCGGCCGAGTCTCTTTTTCAGGAGGCACGCCAGCTCGCGGATAGAAAACGCTACGCCGAGGCATGCCCGAAATTCCTTGCAAGCTACAAGCTTTCACCGGCCGTCGGCACTCTTTTGAACCTCGCGGATTGCTACGAGAAGGCCGGACAGTACGCGAGCGCGTGGGCACGATTTCACGAGGCCATTGCGATGGCGCAGCAACTCGGCCAGAGCAATCGCGAGAGAACCGCGCGCGACCGCGCCGAGAAGATCGAGTCGAAGCTCACTCGCATCACCATCACCAGCCGGGAGCCGCGCGCGACCGTGAAGCTCGATGGGCATGATCTGGAATCCGCTGCGTTCGGCGCTGCGATCCCTATCGACCCGGGCAAGCACACCGTCGAGGCGAGCGCGAAGGGCAAGAAGCCCTTCGTCACGACCGTCGACGTCCGTGATCGAGATCGCGCTCTGTCACTCGAAATTCCGTTCCTCGAGGACGAGAACGTCGTCGCCGAGAAGATCGCGCCCGAAGAGCCGCGAAGAGTCGTTGATTGGAATCGCGACGCTGGCCACACCCAGCGCACCATCGGCGTCGTTGCAGCGAGCGTGGGAGCCGTTGGCATCGGCGCCGGCGCATTTTTCGGCGTTCGAACATCATCGAAGTGGTCGCAAGCGAAGACGCATTGCTCCGGGCTCGAATGTGATCAGGAGGGCGTCGACCTTGCGCGCGCTGCAAAGAACAACGCGACGATCTCCACGGCGGCGTGCATCGCGGGCGGTGCGCTGCTTGCGGGAGGGCTCATCGTTTACATCACAGCGCCGCGCAATCGCTCTTCAGGTGCCACGGATCCGGCGCGCGTGCGGCTCGGCGTCGGTCCCGGTTCTATCGTCGCCGCCGGAGCATTCTAAGAGCATGTTTACCAGCCTGCTGCGCGAATCGATACGTCGGTTGGGCGCTGCGGTGCCTGCGCACGTACGAATAGTACGCTTACGCGGGCTCCTCGCGCTCCGCCCTAGCCTCGATTCGCTCGCAACGGCTGGTAAACATGCTCTGATGCGTTCGCGCCGCGCGAGAACTTGGGCGTGCATTCTTCTCGCCGCATCTTCAGCGAGTGCGCTCTCGGCATGCGCAGCGATCATCGGTGTCGAGGATGTGCAGCTCCGCGATGGCGGAGACGACGCCGGCGCGGACAACGCGGACGGTGATGCAGGCGCGGCCGACTCCGGCGATGCAGATTAGAGCCGGGCCGCGCACACACATGGGAACGAGCACCGTCCTACGATACGCTCAAACGAATGAAGACGGTTCGGCCGAAACCGCTCTCGCCTCCGCTTCACACCCCGGCGCTCACTCCCGAGGAAGGGTTCGTTCTGTCGCGCATCGACGGACGAATCTCGATGCACGATCTCGTTGCGATCACTGGCATCGATGAGGAGCGCGTCGAAGAGATCGTGAACAAGCTCGCGTTGCAGGGCGCCGTTGCCATCGATGTCGATGACACTTCGGACACGGCGTCGCTCGCGGATTTCGCGATGGCGCTCGGCATGGACGCCAGCGCGTCTGGCGAGCCGACCAAGGCCAGCACGGACGAACCGAAGGAATATCGGTCGAACTATCCGCCGCCCGTCATGACGCGTGATGAGGACGAGGTGGCTGCTGAGAGCGAGCGGTTCGTCGACGCCAGTGTCATGGCGGAAACCGCGATCGATGAAAGCGCGCTCGAGTCAGATGCAGGCGACGCGGAGGACTCGTCCGACGTCAAGACCAACATCCGCAACTACCGAAATATCTACGCAACGCGCTTTCGCATGCTGTCGACCGACGAGCGCGTCAGCGCAGCGCGGACGTCCACGATCACCGATCTGTTCGCGCTCTGTTTCGATCCCGAGCCGCGCGTCGTTTCCGCTGTGTTGGAGAACGCGTCGTTCGGTCTCGATCACGCGCGGCTCATCGCGTTGCACCACCGCACATCGACTGGCCTCGAGATGGTCTCGCGCAACGCACAGATCTTGCGAGACGCGCTCGTCGAGCGGCGGCTGCTCCGCAATCCGCAGTGTGGCGAGACCGTGCTCACGCGAATCATCACGCCGAAGAACGTCTTCCAGACATACAAGATCGCCATTGATCGAGACGTACCAGAGCTCACACGCGTCAAATCGCGCGGGCACTTGCGCAAGAAATTCACCACGGCGTCGCCCGCGGATCGCGCCGACTTCGTGATACGGACGGAAGGGCGCTGCCTCGCTCTTTTGTCAGGGTGCACATTCGACGCGAAGACAACGGCCATCCTCTGCGGGCGCACACACGCATCGGTGCTCTTCGTTCAGAACATCGCCAAATTCCCAGCCGCACCCCCGCAGCTCCTCGCGCATCTGGTCAAGCAGCCATTCGTGCGCAAGATCGCTCCGCTGAGAAAGATGCTCCTGCAGCATCCGAATATGCCTGGCGAAGTGAAGCGCCAGTTCTGAGAGCGAGTTCGCCAGCCTGCTGCGCGAAATCGATGCGTCGGTTGGGCGCTGCGGTGCCTGCGCACGTACGAAGAGTACGCTTTCGCGGGCTCCTCGCGCTCCGCCCTAGCCTCGATTCGCTCGCGACGCCTGTCGAACACGCTCTGATGCTCGTATCCGATGAGTGCATGATGCACACAAGTACGAGCACCGCAATCAACTGAATTAAAAATCTTCGCAACCTCCCCGGAGGGTCGGTCGAACGGAAGAAGGTCCTCTTCCGGGGAACGAACCAACGACTGACCCATCGGAGACACTGCGATGAATCCCAAGCCTGAAGCCCCAATCGACGACAAGACGCTGGACTCTCTCGTCGCCGCCTGGAAACCCGCTCTCGACTTCTTCGAGTCCGCCATCTCGAGCGACGAAGAGGCCGACCGGCTTCTCGACTTTATCTTGCCCTCCCGATACATAGTCCTTGGCGGCCCCAACGACGCGACATTCGGTATCCATACGGCGACCGTCTTCGTAAAGGACGCGATCTCTCATCGCCACGCACATCGCCGAATCCTGGCGCTGCTTCTTCAGCGAGACTTTCTCATCGACGTCGCCGAGGCCAACGCCGAAGACGAGAAAAAGGCCAGAGCCGCCATGAAGCGAGGTTTCAACTAGTGCCGCCCGGCAGAAGTTCGGCTGGATTCGCCGAACTTCTGCGCGATGCGCTGCTTCGCAGCGCCCGAACGGCACTCTCCCTTTCTTTGGGGGCTCCGCCCCCCGTCCCCCGAAGCCGCTCCCGCGGCTTCTCCTCGTGCCGCCCTTTCCGGGCAAGTCCAACAAAACTTCTGCCCGGCGGCACGAGGCAGGTAGTCGTGGTCATTGACCGCGACGGCGACGAACCGTCTGGCTCTAGACACCCGCGAGGGTGTCGCGGACACTCTGGATTTCACGAGGATCTCTGAAATATGCGATTCGGAGAGAGGCACGACATTTGTTTTAGTGGGCAGTATGCCCTCAGCCCATAAAACAAATTCGAAGTTTGGATATCAATCTATCGTTGCGAAAGGATTCGCCCTCTTCTGCACCTCCGTATTTGCCCTCGCAGGGCTCGCGGTCGGCGCTTCCACCGCTCGCGCATCGCCACCGGCGTGGTCCGCCGAAGATGCGCTTGCCGACGGAGACATCGACGCCTTCGATCTCACGGCGCCAGCCGCGCGCGGTGGAGTGTTGCGCGCCGCCCCCAGCGGCCACGCATGGCTGTCCATCCTTGGTTTTTCGCGTCAGTGGGAATCAGGTCCGCATGAAATTGGTGGCTTCGTGGTGCTCGGACTCCCGCTCGATCGCGTTGCGCAGGCGAACCCGCGGCGCGCCATGTCGACGTCGGACCCAAAGCCAGCACCGAAGCCCGCGCAGACGCCGGCACCTTCCCAAGCACCGGTATCGTCGACCGCGCCCGCCGCTCTGCCGCTCACCGTCACGCCGCAGTTCGCGCGAGCGTGCGTCGCCAGCGCGCTTCGCGCCTCCGGTCTCGGCACAGACGACGCGCACGTCGACGCCGTCATCTCGCGCGCGCGCTGGAGCGCGCTCCTGCCGGAGCTTCGCCTTCGCGCGATTCGTTACGACGATCAACGCCTCTACACGGACACGACCACCGCGGAAGACGCAGCCCGCCTGCGCGACTCCGCAAGTGCGCAACTGAGTCTCGAGGCGCGGCTCACTTGGCGGCTCGATCGTCTCGTCTTTGCCGGCGATGAGCCTGCATTGGAGCGGCTGCGGCTCCATCGGCAGGACGCGCGCGCACACGTCGCCGCAAGAGCTCTCGACGCTCTCTTCCACTGGCAGCGCGCATCCCTCGTCGCACTTTCCGCGGAGCACGATCCAAACAAAAGCCCGCTCGAGCAAGCCGAGCTCGCGCTCCACGTCATGGAGGCGGAAGCCACACTCGACGTTCTCACGAACGGGTGGTTTTCAACCTGGCGCCGCACATTGAAGTGACCCATCCGCGCGCGACCGCGCGACCGCTTTCAAGTTGACGTATCCCGTCGGTGAAGGCACTTTGCGCGGACCATGCTCGCCGAATCGCGCGCCATCCTCGAAGATCTCCAAAGGCGTCTCATGACGCTAAGGGGGCATCTTTGACATCCCGAAACTGAAGAGGGAAATCGAACGCCTGAATGACGCCACGCTGGCTCCCGGTTTCTGGGAGGACGCGAAGAAGGCCGAAACCGTCACGCGCAAACGCGCGAGCATCGAACAGCAAGTCGAGAGTATCGACAAACTCACCCGCGACGTCGACGACGCAAAGGAGCTCCTCGAGCTAGGCGTCTCGGAGAAAGATGACTCCGTCGTCGCGGAGGTCGAACAGCATCTTCCGGATCTCGAGGCGCGGCTGCGTTCCGCCGAACTCGGGCGGATGCTCTCGGGACCGGTCGACCACGCCAACGCCATCCTCAGCATCCATTCCGGCGCGGGCGGTGTCGACGCGAAAGATTGGGCGAAGATGCTCTTGCGGATGTTCATGCGCTGGGCCGAGCGCCGCGGATACAAAACGGAACTCGTCGACTACGAAGAAGGCGAGGAAGCCGGCATCAACGACGCCTCCATCACCGTTGCAGGCGATCACGCTTTTGGTTATCTCCGCAGCGAAATCGGCGTGCATCGCCTGGTGCGCATCTCCCCGTTCGACGCCAACGCGCGCCGGCAGACGTCCTTCGCGGCCATCGAAGTCACCCCCGACATCGAGGACGAGATCGACATCGTCGTCAAAGACGAAGATCTCGAGACGACGACGATGCGCGCCGGCGGCAAAGGCGGCCAGAACGTCAACAAGGTCGAGACCGCCGTGCGCATGAAGCATCTGCCGAGCGGAATCGTCGTCGTATGTCGCGCCGAGCGCTCGCAACTCCAGAATCGCCGCACGGCGCTGAAAATGATCAAAGCCAAACTCTACGAGATGGAGATGGCAAAGCGCGAAGAGCAAGCCGCGGCTTACCAAGCAAGCAAAACGCAAATCGCCTGGGGCAACCAAATCCGAAGCTACGTGCTCGCGCCGTACCGGCTCGTGAAAGATCTCCGAACGGGTCACGAGGTCGGCAACGTCGACGGCGTGCTCGACGGCGATCTCGACGCGTTCATCGAAGCCTATCTCCTCGCGGCCTCTGGCGGCACGCTCAAAAAGGGCGGCGCGACCGACGAATCATAAACGCAACTGAGTTGCAACACGCCTCAGAGCATGCAGGATCTCATGACGCGCGACCTTCGCATCGGAGTCGACCTCGGCGGCACGAAGACCGAAGCCGCCGTCGTGCGCATCGCCGCTGCGACAGGTCCAAGCGTCCTTTCTCGAACGCGTATCCCGACGCTGCGCGAGCTCGGATATGCGAGCATCATCGAGCGTACGCGCGATCTCATTCGCAGCGTGGCGCACGACGCAGGACTCTCCGAGCTGCCTCCCATCGGCATCAGCATGCCGGGCGGGACCACCATGCTCCGGCCGGACGGTTCGCCGTCAGACGCGCCGCTCGTCAAGAACTCGAACACGACGTGTCTGAATGGCATGCCATTTTTCGCCGATCTGGAGCGCGCAGTCGGCCAATCCATCGTGTTCGCAAACGACGCCAACTGCTTCGCGCTCGCAGAGGCAACATGGGGAGCCGCGCGTGATGCGCGCGTCGCGTTCGGCGTCATCCTCGGCACCGGCGTGGGCGGCGGCATCGTGCTCACGGATCGAGACGGCGTGCGGCGCACGTGGACGGGAGCGCAAGGCATCGCCGGTGAGTGGGGGCACACGGTCCTCGATCCAGATCGCGGGCCACCCTGTTATTGCGGACAGCGCGGCTGCGTCGAGACGTACCTCTCGGGTCCCGCCATCGAGCGCGCATATGCTTCGCGTTCGGGGCAAACGAAAAATCTCGCGGCCATCGTTGCGGACGCGCATCGCGGAGATCACACGAGCGCTGCCCTGCTCGAAGAGCGGCTCGAGATCTTCGGTCGCGCGCTCGCAACGGTCATCAACGTGCTCGATCCCGACGTCGTCGTTCTCGGCGGCGGCGCGTCGAACATCAGCGATTTTTACGATCGCGGCGCGTCCGCGGTCGCGCGCTGGGTGTTCAACGACACGCTTCGAACACGCATCGTCAAGCACGAACTCGGCGACAGCGCCGGTGTCCTCGGCGCCACCTTGCTCTGACCGCTTTCGATTTGCCGCGATCTCATCGTTGGGGCCTGCGGTGCGGTCCTCAAAGCCAGCCAGGCTGTTCACTTCGCCTTCGGCTCCGTCGCTCTCACTGCACTCTGTCCAGCACGCTGGACTCCGTGCAGTTCGAGTCCGGTCGCATCCCATGCCCCGCCTCGACCTCGCGTCAACTTGAAAGCGGTCGGGAATGTTATTGATCTGGTTTGACTCCATGCTTGAGCGCGTTCGGGCACCCAAGCTCGACACCCGTGGGCCCGTCCAGCGTCCTGACGATCTTGAATTCGACGCGTCGATTCCTCTCCCACGCCGCTTCGTTGTGCCCGGGATCTTCGGGGCAGAACTCGCCGTAGCCTTTGGCACGCAGACGATCTTCGGGGACGTTGCGCGCAACGAGGGCGTTTTTGACGCTGTTGACGCGCTCCTGCGTGAGTTTCAAGTTGTACGCGTCGCTCGAACGCTCGTCGGCGTGACCGGCGATCTCCACCAGCGTGAATTCTGGATGATGAACGAGCGTCGTTGCGACGGCGTCGAGGATCTCGTTCGACTGCGGAAGGATCTCCGCCGAGCCCGTCTTGAAGGTGATCTTCTCTAGGATGATGATGTTCTTGTCCTTGATAATGACTTTGCCCGTATCCGGGATGCTATCGCCACCGCGATTCGACTCGGGGCAGCCATTCTTTGCAGGATCGGAGCTGGCCACCCCCGGAACATCCGGACATGCATCCACATCGTCCGGAATGCCATCGCCGTCGCGATCCAACTCGGGGCAGCCATTCTTTGCGGGATTGGAGCTGGCCACCCCCGGAACATCCGGACATGCATCCACATCGTCCGGAATGCCATCGCCATCGCGATCCAACTCGGGGCAGCCATTCTTTGCGGGATTGGAGCTGGCCACCCCCGGAACATCCGGACATGCATCCACATCGTCCGGAATGCCATCGCCGTCGCGATCGCCAGTCGAAGGCTCGAAGATGAAGCCGACGAACGCGCGGAGATCCGCAGTCTGGAAGCCCGGCGTGTAACGCGGACCCGCACCGATCATGAGGTAGCTATTGCGCTCGACGAAGATCTTGAAACCACCGGTCACTTCGTTCGACGCTCGAATTTTCGAGTCCGATCCGCTGCCCACGAGATACGTTGCGTACGTATCGGCCACGACATCGACATGTTCGAGAAAGCGATACGAGAGACCGAGTCCGTACGTGGCAAGGTTTCCGTCTTTGAACGTGCCGTCCCGGAGCGTCATCGTCGTGTCGCTCGGCGAGTGCGCGCGATAGCCAATGTTCGCACCAATCTTGAATTGCCCCACCGACCCAAACCGCTTTTCGGCGATGAGCTGGGGCCACACCCAAACACTCGGATCGGCACCGGCGTTACGCGAGGCGCTCGAGACGGGAACGCCCACCTGCGCAGCCAGCGCAAGGCCGAATCCGCGCTCCACGCGCAGCAAACGAATCTTTCCGTGAAGCGCGACGAAGCCGACCGATTGAGAATCGAGCTGGCCGGTGAACCACTGCCCGGGCGAAGTTGGATCGCCCTGCGCGTTGGTCTGCTGCTCACCGAACATGAGATTGACGGGGACCGAGAGCCCTACGGCCACCAGATTGCCAATGCCATAATTGAAGGAGAACGTGCCCTGAAACGAATGGCTAATAAGGTAACGCGTGTTTTGGCCGTTGTCCGGAACGCGGAGCAGCGTCCGGCCGTAATCGAGGACCAAACCAAGACTAAAATCGTTGGCGCCGAGCACGCTGGTGCCGTTCGTGGCGAAGAAACCTTTCGAATCCATTGCCGGACGGAACAAGTGCGTATCGAAGCCTTTGCCGTTCGTCGCCTGCGGAATGGCATTCCCGTTCGATTGCGCCTGGGCGCTCTGGCCCGTCCCAACCAGGCAGCCAACCAGGGCCGTCGCGACGAGCACCGGGCCTCGTTGCCGAGCGCGGAGTCTTCGACGCACGGAGCCGCTCTGGCGTGCCCGCAAATCCCCCAAATCGGAATTCAAAGCACATTTGATAGGCTTGTTCACACGAACAACGTTAACACAATCGCAATTCTCCGGGGAGGAACCGCGCTACACTCCGCCCCGAATGTCGAGTCGTCCGCGGTGCAAAGATCTTTCTGCTCGCAGCGCACGCTGCAAGATGGGGCAGCCGAGGTTCCTCGTCGGATGCATCATCTTCGCCATCACCATGGCCACCGCCTCTGCCGCGTCGGACGCACGTGCAGACTTGCAGCTCGACGTGCCATGGCGGCAGAGCGCGCTCACGGAAAATTTCACCGTGCAAGAGTGGCTTCCGAGCTGCGGGCCGGAGCCCTCGAACACGCGCAACGGCGGCGGCGAGGACGTCCGCATCCGCCAAGAGGGCGACGAACTCGTCTTCGTCGGTGGCGGCCGGACCTTCCGGACCAACCAGTGTTACGACCCCATGCCCACCCTCACGCGCGAATCGCACGGACACGACAGCGCCAGCAGAAGTTGGCGCACGCGCTGCACGGCGCCCGCAACCGATGGGCACAGGGCCACCGTGAACACGCTCGTCGTCGCCACCAGCGACACGCACATCGACGTCATCGAAACGGGCCGTTACGAGATCACGAACGACGCGGGGCGTTGCGTGGTCGACGTGAAGCGCAGGCGCAGTTTCAACGCCGCGAACGCCGCGCAAGAGAACAAGCCTGCAGTACCTGCGCTCGCCACCTCACCCGCACCCGCCACCTCACCCGCAGCGCTTCCCACAGCACCTTCCGCGGAACCCAAGCCGAAATCGTCCACCTGCGACGCACCGGGCGAGCCCGCACGGCTCGAAGTCCGTCCGTCACGCAAGCTCCTTCGCACGGGCGAGTCATTCTCGTTTCGTGCTCGCGTCATGGACGAAAATGGTTGCATGCTGCACACACCAACCACGTGGCAACTCGCGAACAACTCCGAGAGCAAGGGCGTGGCCGTCAGCCAGGATGGCAACCTTAAAGTTGCCCCCGATGCTCGCGAAGGCATCGTGGATCTCGTAGCCACGGCCGCGGACAAGAGCGCGCACGTGACGATCGAAATCACCGATCCCTCTCATTACGATGATCTGCTGGCTCGCTCGGGCCTCAACGCATCGGGTGAGAACGACGCGGCCGCCGTCGTGACCATCGGCGCGCAGTCGCTCGGCGCGGGCGAAAGCAGCGTCGAGGATCGCGCGAAGGCACGCAGGCTCGCGTTCCTCGCCATCGTTGGTGCGACACTCGCCGTGCTCTCGGCCGTTGCTGCGGTCCTCGCCAGGCGGGCACGCAAAGCAGCTACGCTCGCAAAGCAAGTCAGCCTGCGCCACGAGCTCCGAATGCGCGAAGCCTACGAGCGCCAACAGATGCGCATACGGCAACACGACGAACAACAACGTGCGCACGACAAGAGCGTGCTCGCCGCGCAGAGAGCGTCGCTTCCGGACGTTTCACCTCCGATGGGTGTCTCCTCTCCGACGCCCGAAGCGCTTCCTCTTCCGAATCCGGAGCTCATGTGCAGCGCGTGCGGACGCATCTTCAACGACGGTACGAGGTTCTGCCCTTATGACGGCGTCGCTCTCAGGCCCAAGGGCCGCGGCGTTGGTCAGCCCATGCAGATCATGGGACCCGAGATCCCACCGAGGCGCGGTAAGATCTGTCCAACGTGCGGCGATCGCTTCGAGGGCAGCGACGATTTCTGCGGCAAAGACGGCACGCAGCTCGTCCTCTTCAATTGACCGCTCTCCGGTCCGCTGCTCGGCCCCGCCCTCGCGTCAACTTGAAGCGGTTTAGACTTAGAGCGTGTAGGGCAGCCGTCGCGAGCGAATCGAGGCTAGGGCGGAGCGCGAGGAGCCCGCGTAAACGTGACTTGTCGTACGTGCGCAGGCACCGCAGCGCCCAACCGACGAATCGATTCGCGCAGCAGGCTGGCGAACACGCTCTTACCGGTGACTACCCGGCTCAAGAAGAACATCGCATGTTCTTCTTACGTAACCGAGTGTCGACGCTTACCGGAAGTTTGCGCTTCGAGTCGAAATTCAAGGGCCCGCTTGATCGCTCAGATTTCGCGCCGCTATAATCGGGGATGCGAAACCTCGTGAAATTCGCGAGCTTCGCGCGAAAAGGCAAATGCCGAACGTGCAATACGAAAGAATGGTTCCGCGATGAAGATTCAGTGTCAGTCCTGCCAGGCCAAGTACACCATCGCGGATGAAAAGGTCGCCGGGAAGGTGGTCAAGATCCGCTGCAAGAAGTGCGGCGAAGCGATCATGATCAATGGCCACGAAATGCGTCCATCGGATGATGTTGGCAATATGCCTGTCTACGACGAGGCAAGCCAGAGTGACGAGCAGTGGACCGTAAACGTGGCGGATGGGGATCAGCGCACGATGACGGCGCGAGAGATCGTCGCGGAGCACCGCGCCGGTACGATCAACGACGAGACGTACTGCTGGAAAGACGACATGCCCGACTGGCTTCCGCTGCGCGAGATCGAATCGCTCTACAGCGCTCTTGGAGCGCCGTCGCACGTGTCGCTGCATGACGAGGCGCAGCCCTCCAACTCCGTCCCTCCGCCGGAGATGCCAGTGCCTGCTGCAAGTGAACCAGCGGAAAGTCCGCTGTCCGGCGTCTCGCACAGCAATGGCCTGGGTGCAGGCTTTGCCGGCTCGGCTCCAACTGAAGACACGGCGCTAATCTCCGCGGGAGCACCACCAGCAGAGGCAGCACCCGCAGCAGCCTACCCATCCGAAGCAGAGTCAGCGGCCGGAGCCGTTGCCGTCGTGGCGGCACCGGCGGCTGCACGGCGTGGCGGCGGACGTGGACAAGGTGCAGATCTTTTCGGCAACGCAGCGCACGCGGGCGGTGAGAGCGACGTGGTCGAGGCGGCCGGCGGTGTCGACGCAGCAGCCATGGCAGCCGCACACGCGGAAAAGCTCACGGGCCAGCGCAACGAAAGCAGCGTGCTCTTCTCGCTCTCCTCGCTCACGGAGGAAAAAAAGAAGAACGCGGCGCCCGCAAGCAGCCGCACCACGGCCACCGCGGAAGGCTCGGGCCTCATCGACATTCGCGCGCTCGGCGCAAGCATGGGCGTCGACGAGAGCAAAGCCAAGGGAGACACGAAGGCACGCGTCGACGACATCATGAACTTGAGCGGCGGTGGCGCGTTTGGCGCGCCTCTCGCGGCCCCCATGCTCACGCCTTCTCCGCTGGAGGCAGCGGACCAAGCCGCCGCAAGCGGCAAGTCCAGCAAGGGATTCGCGATCCTCGGCGCGGCCGTCATCATCGCCGCCGCCATTCTCGGCGGAGTCTTTCTCGTCACACGAAACACGACGACCGCCCCCGCAACACAAACAATGGCCCCGGCCGTCACGCCAACGAACGAACCGCCGGCAGCCACGCCCGCCGCAACGGCACCCGCGGAGAACACGCCTGCACCGCCAACCACCGGCCCGGCAACCGTACCGGCGGTCCCGGGGCCGAAGCCACCTGCTCGGCCCGGCGCCGCTGCCGCCGGGCCAAAAACTGCGGCTGCGCCCGCAGCCGAAGCGCCAAGGCCACCCAGCGGATCTCCGGATCTCGCCGGTGCCATGGCGGCCGCTGCCGGTAAGCCGGCAGATGCGCCGAAGCCCGCCGCCGTCAATACAACGGCGCCGTTCAATCGCGGCGCGGCAGCGGCCGCCCTTGGAAACGTCAACGTGCAGGCGTGCAAGAAGCCCGACGGGCCAACGGGCAGCGGGCACGTCATAGTCACCTTCAACCCGGATGGCACCGTGGGCACGGCCGTCGTCGACGGCGGCCCGTTCCCTGGCACCGCGGTGGGCGGCTGCGTCGCCGGCAAATTCCGCAGCGCCCATGTTCCGGCATTCGCGGGCGGCCCTCAGCCGGTCGGCAAGTCCTTCTCCATCAATTGAGAGCGTGGAGGGCAGCCGTCGCGAGCGAATCGAGGCAAGGGCCTGTCCCTGAATTCGACTCCACGTCGGCGGACTCGGCGGGTTTTGGTGGTCTTCGTCGTTGCTCGTCGTCGACGTACTTCAGTACGCCTCCTCCTCGCGCCTCGAATCCCGCGCAAAACGCGCTCTCGCCGCCTCGGTCCGGAATTCAGGGACAGGCCCTTGGACGGAGCGCGAGGAGCCCGCGAAAGCGTACTTGTCGTACGTGCGCAGGCACCCGAGCGCCCACCTGAGGTCCCGCCGCAGGCGGCCGGGCAGCGCCGAAGGCGCCGTCAAAACCGAATCGATTTCGCGCAGCAGGCTGCCCTACACGCTCTGAGTAGACCCCACCGCGCCGCTCGCTGCGCTCGCCGCGCGTGCTCCCCTTGGGCTGGTGCTCGTCAGGCGCGCCCAGGGAGCCGTGGCGCTGTAGGGGCGCAGCATGCTGCGCCCCTACGAAACGTGGGCGCGCCTTCCTGCGCGCCGCCAGGGGAGCCTCCGCTTCCGAGTGGCGGGTTTTCGTCGTCGTCGCCGTCCACGATCAGGTCAACGTCAACGACTACGAATCCACGTTTCATGAGCGCTGGGCGCGAAGAGCCATCGTGTGCCCTCGTTTCGTTGACGGCGACGTGATCGTGGACGTGGTCTTTGACGGCGACGGCGACGTGAACGAATTGCACGTGTGCATTATGCACTTATCGGCACCGCAACCTCAACGCGCGGTGGTGAAAACCTCGCAGACGTAGACACTTCCGTCGTTGGCTTTCGCCACGCCGACCCCAAGATTCGTGTAATCTGCATGTAGCAGATTCATCCGGTGCGATGCGCTTGCGTAGAGCGCGCGGTGGGCGAGCACGATGGTGTTCGCGCGCGCTACGTTCTCGCCAACGACGCGCGGCAGCGGCCCGTTGGCTGACAATCGCGCGCGCAGGTCTCCGTCGCCGAGATCGTGCGCAACGATGCCTTTGTCGCGCATGCGCGCCGCGTGCGCGCGCGCGATGGCGTCGAGACGCCGATCACGGCGAAGGGCGGGGAGATTGTCGGCGCGTCGCAAGGCCCCGATCATGGCGGTCAGTGAGGCTTCCGCGTCGTTGCCGGAGGCAGCTTCTTCGCCTGGTGCCGCTCCAACTTCGGGCGCGGTCGGCGGCTCGACATCGGCGAAGACGCGCGCTTCGAGAAGCGGTCTCGGTCCATCGTCCAAGTCGCCGACGAGTTGCACCGTGAAGGCGCCGGGTTGGTCGAGCGCGAAGCGCGCGCGCACGGCGCCGGTCTGTGTGTTGACCGCGGTTGGTACGGTGCGCGGTGCGCCGCGCGGACCGAGCACGATGAACGTGGCCCCGTGCAACGGGACGTGCGCGCGCGCGTCGAACGACAACCACTGCCCGGTGCGCGCGCGCACCGGCAACGGCGCAAGATCAGCAAGAACGTCGACCACGATGCCGACGAAGATCTCGCCACCGTCGGGCGTGCGCGCAAAGGCCACGCCGCAGGACGTGGACTGTCCGCGTCGCGAAGACACGGCTGCGCGAAGTGCGCCGAGCTTCGTGACGAGATCGTTGTCGTCGAGTGGGGCCTTGCCGCTCGCGAAGAGAACGCGCGGGCTCATATGGGGCTCGCCCGCGCTGCGAAGCATCGACGTGACCGCGTCGATGTCGGGAGCGCCGAGGCCGCGTGCGCGCGTCGTCGCGATCTCGCGCGCAACGCTCATGATCGCCGCGTCGTTCGTTCCGCATGCCTTGACGAGCGAGCCCACGCGTGAATCGTCCGCCCCTTGCGCGGCGGGCCACGGTGACTGCGTGACGGCAGCCCATGCCTCACGCGGTTCCGCGTTACGTACATCTTGCACCGATCGATCCGCGTTGGAGCGGACCGATTCAGGAGCGCACGCCGTGCACGCAAGCAACCCCGCGCACGAGAGATATCGAACACGCATCACGCTCTCGGTTTACGGCCGGCAATCCCGCGCGCATTCGCGAGCAGCCATCTTCGCTCGTTTCTGTGTCCCAAAGCGAGACCGACGCGGAGCCCCAAGAGGAACGCCGCGCCAGTCGCAAGAGCGAGCGTTACTCCCACTTACTGCTCTTGGGAGACGATCTTGAAGTCGACGCGCCGGTTCTTTGCGCGACCTTGCTCGGTTGCGTTGCTCTCGATGGGGCGCTCGAGACCGTAGCCGTGCGCTTCGAGCCGGTCGCTTTCGACGCCATGCTGAACGAGCCACTGCATGACGGAATCGGCGCGACCCTGCGACAGCTTCTTGTTCATGGCGGCGCCACCACGATTGTCCGTGTGGCCTTCGATGCTCAGGCGCTTGATGCTCCTGTTCGCCCTGAGCAACGTCGCGATCTCTTCCAGCATGGGATAGCTGTCCGGAAGGATCGCCGTCGAACCCGTTGCAAAGTGCACCTGTTGCAGAACGTGCACGACGCTGCCCTCGACCTTGATGAGCGTTGGGCAACCGTTCTTCGCCGGGTCCGGATTCCTCGGACCCGGCTCCTTCGGGCACGCATCCTCCGCGTCGGGGATGCCGTCGTTGTCCGTGTCCGGCGGAGGCTCCTTCGGCATCGGGCAGCCGTCCTCCGGATCGGGACCCAAATGATCCTCGGGCTCGTTCGGACACGCGTCGATGTCGTCCGGGATCCCGTCGCCGTCGCGATCCCCCACGTGCTCGGCGCGCCAACGCGCACGCGTCTCCAATTTTCGTTCGGGGGACGTCGCGGTCGAATCCAGGATGGGCACGTACGCGCCGAGAAGAGCCACGCCGCGAAAATCCGGCGCGCCGTAGCCGTTCAAGATGCGCGTTCCCGCACCCACGCCAACCCACCAGTGATCCGCCGGACCGAAACGCATGCGGCCTTCGACCTGCCACTCGATGGGCGTATTGCGTTTCGTGAAGAAGGTATCGCCAATCACGCTGTCGTTCTCGATCCCGGTCTGACCGAAGATGGTGGCGCCAACACGATATTTGCCCTGCTGAAATGGAACGAATGCGCCAACCGCCCAACGCCACTCGTTGCCGATGCCGAGTCCGGATCCGCCCGCCGGATCGTTGATGACGCGGCGCGGGCGAAACACGACTCCGGTGTTCGCAACGAGCGTGATCCATCGGATCGTGTGCTCGCCGGTCAACATGACCATCGCGCCCACGTTGCCGTCGCCGCCGAGATCGTACCTCGTGCCGGAGGGCGCGAAGATCGAAACCTGAGCACCGAATGCCGACTTGCGATCGTCCGAGCGCAAGAGGGTGCCGCGCAGATCGAAGCGAAGGTCCGAAGCAGTTGGCCCGCCCGTCGTGACGTAAGTTGTTCTGGCTTGACCGATGCCCTGGACACTGCCGGCGCCGTAATTCGGATTCTCTCCGGTCTGCAGCGGCGCCCACGGGAAGGTGACTCCGAGCGTTGCGCGATCGAGAATCTGAAAACCCGCGCTTCCATACACGGTGAGCTGGTCTTGAATGACGCTCGAACGACTCGTGCGCGCGAGAATCGCGTTGTCGGTCGTGATGTTTCGCACGCGCAGCGGCCGCAGCGAATAACCGAGCGCGAGCTGCCCATAGAAGATGTTGCGCTGGTTGGTCACCGGACGAAAGAGCGCGACGCCGTCTTCCGGCGCACCCGGGACCTCGAGGCGATCGAGGTGGAACGTCTTCTGCTGCGCGTGCGCGAATTCGGGTACCGCAAGCCCGCTGGCGCACACGATCGCCCCCGTGAGGATGCGACGAAAAGCGCGCGCCAAAACCCATGACGAGCGGCCATGACCGAGAACAAATTTTTCGTTCATTTCCAAGGGCTTTTCAGGTTCAGCGATTTCGATCGAGCGTACTCGGCAAGGTACGCCGCGCGAAAGAGGAAAGCGCGCGCCGACGTGCGCTGAGATTCTTGCCCGAGGAGCTCTTGACAGAGGACCGTAAAGGTGGTCCTTTATGCGGCCCGTTATGGCAAAGCCGAAGCGCCCTTTTCAGCCCCACAACACACGCCGTCTTCGCACGCACGGCTTTCTCGCGCGCATGTCGACGCGTGGCGGCGCGAAGGTCCTTGCAAACCGCCGTCGCAAGGGGCGCAAGCGCCTCGCGGTGTCGATCTACAAAAAGTAGTGAGGCGTCCGGCCTTCGCTTTTGGTGCTGAACGGCGCATCTTGCGGCGAAGCGATTTTTTGCGCGTTCAGGCAGAAGGCGAGCGGGCGATGACTCCGCATTTCGTTTTGCTCGTAGCAGCACGCGCTTGTTCGGGCGATGCCTCGAATCGCACTTCGTGCGGGCCACGTCTTGGCGTGGTCGTCACGAAGAAGATCGGTCATGCTCCTGCGCGCAGCCGCGTCAAGCGACTTTGCCGCGAGTGTTTTCGGCAGTGGCCCCACTTCGTGCCGGACGGCATCGAGCTCGTCGTGATTGCACGCGCGGGCGCCAATGAACTTGGCCTGGGCGACGTTCGGGACGAATGGGCGCGCGCCCGGCCGGTCGTGCTGCGGCGATGTTCGTCCTTGCGAAAATCCGTGGAGAATACACGTTGATCGAACGCCGCACGAGTCCCATGGCGCGCATGCTGATGAGCCTCGTCCGGCTCTATCAGCTCGCGGTATCGCCGTTGCTCGGTCGAACGTGCAGGTTCGAGCCGTCGTGTTCGCGCTATGCCATGGCGTGCCTCGGCGTGCACGGCGCCTTTCGTGGCAGCTTGCTTTCGCTGAGACGCCTGTGTAAGTGCCACCCATTTCATCCGGGCGGATACGACCCGCCACCTGGGCCTCGCTGAGGTCACCCTCACTCCCGAAACGGCCCAAGCCGAAAGAAGCGCCGAATGAATCGAAGCAGTGTCCTGCGCTGGGTCGTCATTGCCGCGGCCGCCATCCTCATCTGGAAGTTCGTTCTCCCGAAGTTCACGGGCACGAGCGACAAAGGCCAAGTGCTCCCGCCGGAGACGTACGCGGACGCGCCGAACTTCGTGCCCGACGTCATCGATCCGCCCGCCTCGCCGAACCAACCAAACGCGCCGGCCGACGGCGAGACCTGCACGATCCACGGCAATCGATACGAAGCCGTGTTTGCCTCACGCGGCGCAGGTCTGACGCATCTGTTCCTGCGCGACCCGCAGTATGCCGCAGGCGTCAACGGGTTCGATCTGTCGACCACACCGGACGTGGAGCGATGGCGCAACCTGCGCACGCTCTTCCGCGGTCCCGACGCCGGGGATCAAGTCAAGTACGACCGCTTCGTGTGGAAGCTCGAGTCGCAGGCGAGCGAGAAGGGTTGCACCTTCAGCTACGAGGACGACACGGTTCGCATCGTCAAGGCGATCACGCCGAGCACGCGCCCGTTCGAGCTCGACATCGCAACGACCATCACGAACCTCGCGAGTGCGCCGAAGCGGCATCGCTTCTCCATGGGGACGTACGCGTTCCGTCGCCATGCCGAGATGAAAGGCAGCCTCGGACGCGTTTCGCCATTTCAGACTGAGCTCTCGTGCGCTGCGGGCAGCGAAGTTTTGCGCAAGAGCAAGGATGATTTCAAAGCCGGATCGATCACGGTTGCAGGAGCCGATCGCTACGCTGCCGTCACGAGCCACTACTTCGCGCAGGCGCTGATGCCGCGTCCCGGCGAGGGCGCTGCCGCGGACGCACCAACGTGCGAGATCCTCGCCGAAGAGTGGCTCGAACCGGGCCAGGCGCACGACGCCGACGACGCGGCAACGGTGTTTCACGCAAAACTCGTGTATCCTGCAAGGGAGCTCGCGCCGCAAGCGTCCGTGACCTATCATCAGGGCGCCTTCTTCGGTCCGAAGGAGCGCGACGTTCTCGCGAAGGCAGGCGACGGACACGCCAAACTCGGCGACGTCATCAACCTCGGGTTCTTCTCTCCGGTCGCCAAATTTCTCGTCGGCGTTCTCATCTTCTTCCACGACAACATCACGTTCGGCAACTGGGGCATCGCGATCATCTTGATGACCGTATGCCTCCGGCTTCTGCTCTTCCCGCTCACGCTCAAGTCCATCAAGACGACGATCGCGATGCGCCGCCTCAAGCCCGAGGTGGACGCGCTGAACGAAAAGTTCAAGGACGACGCCCAGGCGAAGAACCTCGCCATGATGGAGCTCTGGAAGAAGAACGGCGTGAACCCGTTTGGCGGCTGTCTCCCGCAGCTCGTTCAGATGCCCGTCTGGTTTGCGATGTACACCACGCTTCAGACGGCCGTGGAGATGTATCATACACGGTTCTTGTGGTTCACCGACCTGTCGGCGCCGGACAAGTTCTACGTTCTGCCGCTCTTGCTCGGCGTGTTCATGATCGTCCAGCAGCGCATCGTCCCGCAGCAGGGCATGGATCCCATGCAGCAGAAGATGATGATGTACATGATGCCGGCGGTCTTCACCTTTATGATGCTCTTTCTCCCTGCAGCGCTCGGCGTTTACATGCTGACGAACAGCATTCTCGGCATCGCCCAGCAGCTCATCGTGGAACGCATCGCTCCCCGTTCGAACAGCTCCATCACCGTGAAGGCCAAAGAATGACGGTTTCCACCGAAGAGAGTGAGCACGCCGTGGAAGAAGCAAAAGAGATGTCCCCAGGCACCGAAAAAGACAAAACTCTCGATCCGCAGACCGAGCGCGCGCTCGGCTTCGTCCAAATGCTCATCGAGAAGATGGAGATGGATGCCGAAGTATCGCTCGCGCCCGACGACGGCGAGGGCTCGGCCGACGAGATCCGTCTCGAGATCGAAGGACCCGACGCCGGCCGCATCATCGGCAAGCGTGGCAGCGTGCTCGAGGCCATCCAGTACCTGACCACGCGCGTTGCACACAGACCCGGCGAGCCGCGCAAGCACATCGCGGTCGACGCCGAAGGCTACCGCGCGCGCCACGAAGATCAGCTCTCCGAGATGGCGAAGAAGCTCGCGCGCCGTGTCGCCAAGGAAGGCAAGATCATCACGTTCGATCCAATGACCGCGCGAGATCGTCGCGTCATTCACATGGCGCTCAAAGACATGCAGGGCGTCCGCACGGAGAGTCACGGCGAAGGCCCCGATCGCCGCGTGCAGATCATCCCGGTCAAGAGCAGCACGCCTCCAGTCTGATCTCGTAGTCGTTGACCTGATCGTTGACGGCGACGAACTACAATGCGCATCCAATGAAGAAGGATGAGACCGATCTCTCACGCTACGATTGGAGCAAAGCAAAGCGCGGTCGGCATCTCGAGCGCGCACGGCGATCGCTTGTAGAGCCTCCCCCGCCCGCGCGCAGGAGGGCGCATTGAGGTCCCGCCGCAGGCGGGCCGACAGCGCCGAAGGCGCCGAAAAAAGCGCGTCCGACGAGCACGAGGCCGGGGGGAGGCACGCGCGGTGAGCAAAGCGAACCCGCGCGGGAGGGGGCACCTTAATCTCGATGGGACGACGCCGGACAAGGGACTCGGCGCGATTCTGAAATGGCAAATTGGTGACAGGCTCGCGGGGCGTCGAACGAAGGCGGGACCGCCATACGCAACACCGCGACGCGACAACGACGGGCGCGCGCTCTACGAAGCTGCCCCTCACCTCACGTGGATCGGACACGCCACCTTCGTGCAGAGGCTTGGCAACCAATTGGTTGCAACCGATCCCGTCTGGTCGCCGCGCCTTCACACCGTTCGAAGGCTCGCTCCTCCGGGCGTCGCGCTCGAAGCCTGCCCGAAGATCGACGTCGTCACGATCTCGCACGCCCACTACGACCACCTCGATCTGCCAACACTCGAACGCATCGGAAAAGATGCACTCTACATTGTTCCGAAAGACAACGGCGAGCTCCTCAGGCGTATTGGGTTATCCAACATCGTCGAACTCGGTTGGTGGGAGGCCCGCGAAGTCGGCGAGCTGCGCGTGACGCTCGTGCCGGCGCAGCATTGGTCGATGCGCGTGCCGTGGGACAGGAACAAACGCCTCTGGGGCGGATTCATTTTCGAGTCGAGCGAGGGAACGAGTTACCATGCGGGCGACACGGGGTTCTCCGAACGCCTCTTCTCCGAGATCGCCGAGCGCTTTCCGAAGATCGATTGGGCCATGCTCCCCATTGGCGCGTACGATCCCGCGTGGTTCATGCAGCCGCAGCACATGAGCCCGGAAGAAGCTGGGCGCGCATGGGAAATCCTCGGTGCGAAGGACTTCATCGCCATGCACTGGGGCACCTTCAAGCTGACCGACGAGCCAATAGGCGAGCCACCGGAACGCATCCGCACATTCTGGAAGGATCGCGGGCATGATCCGGCGCGCCTATGGGTGATGGACCTGGGTGAAACCCGCCCGCTTTCGATTTGACGCGATCTCATCGTGTGGCGGATTTCACGCGCTCGGTGAGGATACGGGCGGCGTCGGCGACTGGGAGAAGTTCCGCCTTCTTCGGATCCGTCTCGGTGCGCGGCTTCAATTCGATATGACCACTTGCAAGAGCCTTGGCGCCGATGGTCACGCGAAGTGGTATCCCAAGTAAATCTGCATCTTTGAATTTCACCCCCGGCCGCTCGTCGCGATCATCCCAGAGCACATCGATGCACTCTGCACGAAGATCGTCGTAAAGCTTCTTTGCGGTGGAGATGACGTTTTCGTCTTTGCCAATCGTGATGAGATGCACGTGATATGGCGCAATGCTCATGGGCCACCGGATGCCGTCGGCGTCGTGGTGTTGTTCGATGGCACTCGCGACCAGGCGCGAGATGCCGATGCCATAGCAACCCATGACGATCGGATGCTTTTCTTGCTTCTCGTCCGCGAAGGTTGCGCCCATCTGCGTGGAGTAACGCGTGCCGAGAATGAAGATATGACCACCTTCGATTCCGCGGTACGACCTCAACGTGCCCGAGCTGCAGTTCGGGCATGCATCGCCCGTTGTCGCAAGGCGGATATCGTGAAGTTCCCCATCCCAATCGCGCCCTCGATTGACGCCGATGACGTGGTGGTCAGTGCGGTTTGCACCCGTCACTGCGTTCTTCACCATCGCGGCAGCGCGGTCGACGACGACCTTCCCTTTGAAACCAACCGGGCCTGCGAAACCAACCGCGGCCCCCGTGGCTTTTTCTACGTCCGCGTCGGCCGCGAGAAATACTTCGTCAACGCCGAGAGCACGCGCGAGACGGATCTCATTGACGTCGTGATCACCACGGACAATCGCCATGACGATGCTCTTGCCCGCCACATAAAGGAGCGACTTGAGAAAGCGATCCTTCGGCATCTTTAGGAATGCCGCCACGTCGTCGATGCCGCCGATCTTCGGCGTGTGAACGTCCTTCATCTCTTCTGCGGCTGCATTCGACTCCGTCTCTCCTGGAGCTTTGACCGTCGCGATCTCGACGTTCGCCGCATAATCGCACGTGCCACACGCGACGATCGCGTCCTCCCCCGAATCCGCAAGAACCTGAAACTCGGCGCTGGTCGATCCGCCGATGGCCCCCGGATCGGCCGCCACCATGCGATAGACGAGGCCCAGGCGATCGAACACGCGACAGTACGCCTTGCGCATGATTTCGTAGCTGCCGCGCGCGGCCTCTTCGCTCACGTCGAACGAGTACGCGTCCTTCATCAAGAACTCGCGGCCGCGCAAGAGACCTCCACGCGGACGGGGCTCGTCGCGGAACTTCGTTTGGATTTGATAAACGTTCTTGGGCATATCGCGAAAGCTCCGGATTTCGCGGCGCGCGATGTCCGTCACGATCTCTTCGTGCGTGGGGCCGAGGTGGAACTCACCGCCTTTGCGATCTTTCAAGCGAAAGAGAGTGTCGCCGTAGAGATCCCAGCGCCCCGTCTCTTTGAAGTACTCCGCCGGCAAGAGCGCGGGCATCAAGATCTCTTGAGCACCGGCGCGGTCCATCTCCTCGCGCACGACGGCTTCGACTTTCTTCAACACACGAAGGCCGAGCGGCAAGAAATCGTACATGCCGGCGCCGACTTTGCGAATGTAGCCACCGCGCACGAGCAGCGTGTGACTCACATTGGCGGCATCCGCCGGGGCTTCTTTGACCGTGGGAATGAGTGCTCGCGAGAAAAGCATTTGAGCGACGCATCTAGCATGCACCAGCAGTGCGTGTATCGACGCGATGGCTCACGTGCAGCTTCGATGTGCAAGGTAGCCGCAAACGATTTGGCGCGAGGTCGAGGCGGGGCCGAGCAGCGGACCGGAACAGCCTAATGGCTTTGAGGACCGCCGCGCAGGCCCCAACAATGAGATCGCGCCAAAGCGGAAGCGGGCTACTAGATGAAGCGGGGTTGGCCGGTGGCTTCGATGACCGAGAGCCATAGCTCGCCGTCCGGATCGATCCGCTTCGATCCCGAGAGCGCGAGAGGCAGCGGCACGTGCGTGAAGATGCCATGCCAGCGCCCCACCATCATGTCGGTCTTGCCAGCCATGGCCGCGTGCACGGCATCGCGCGCGAGCGCGTCGCAGAAGATGGCATCCATGGCGTCCGCAGGCACACCACGAAGCATATAACTCGGGTCGATATATTTGAGCACCACGGGATCGCCGCGATCGGCAAAATGCTTTTCAATCACGGTTTTTAGATATCGGCCAATATCGAGTTCCGCAGACGAAAAACGTAAATTTCCAGACGCATCCCGAAGCTCCGCTCCGTCTTCCGCGGGCCGCTCCACCAGGCACCGCCCGCATCCTTCCGCAGCCACCAGCACGGCATGACCGCGCAACGCCAAACGGTGTTCGAGGTATGCGAGGAGGCCCGAGGGCCCCTCCAGTGCGTACGGAACTTCGGGCACGAGGCACGCGTTGACGTCATGGCTGGCGATGGATGCATGCGCAGCGATGAATCCTGCGTCGCGCCCCATCAACTTCACGAGACCAATGCCGTTGCGAGTGGACATGGCCTCCGTGTGCGCGGCGTCGATGGCTTCGCGCGCGCGCGCAACGGCGGTCTCGAAACCGAAGGTCTTGTCCACGAAAGGAACGTCATTATCGATGGTCTTGGGAATGCCGATGATGGAAAGTGGCACTGCGCGACGCGACGCCTCCTCGAAGAGCATATGCGCGCCGCGCATGGTCCCGTCGCCGCCGATGATGAGGAGAATGTCGATCTGCTCGCGCACGAGCGTTTCGAGCATGACCTCGGGAGGGTGGGGACCGCGCGACGTGCCGAGCATGGTGCCGCCGTGCGTGTGGATGTAGCGCACGTCGTCCGGACCGAGGTGCCTGAGCGGCAAGTGCGACGCCGGATCGAGACCCGCAAAACCAAAGCGGATACCAAAGACATTTTTGACGCCGTACGCGTAGTGGAACTGGAGCACCACCGAGCGCACGACGTTGTTGATGCCGGGGCAAAGGCCCCCAGCCGTGAGGATTGCGGCGCGCGTCTTTGCGGGATCGAAGAAGAGCTGCTCACGCGGTCCGGCTCGTTCGAAGCTCTTCGACAGATCCGGCACGCTCGCGTGTTCGAGCTCGACGTCTTTGAGCACCGTTGCGTCGTCGGCGGAGTACGCCGGAAGCTCGGCGCCGAGCCTGCGCGAGAGCCCGAGCGGCGACGGCACGGTTCGCGGTCCGAGAGCGCGTACTTGCCATGCAGGGGCTTTTTCTGTCGACGCCATTTCGATCACGCGGAGCTGCAGGGAACGTACCCGCAAAAGCGGTCAGGTGTCTATTTAAGTAGCCCCATCCGCGCTCCTCAATCGCCACGAAGTCCGAGCGTGCGCGCTTTTTTGTAAAGGTGACTTCGTTCGAGATCGAGTGCGCGCGCCGTTGCCGTCATCTGACCGCCGTGGTGGGCGAGCGCATCTTGGAGGATCTGGCGCTCGGCTTCTTCGACGAGCGTGCGGAACGCCACGCCCGGCCGATAGAGCCCCGCAGCCTTGTTCATTCCGCCTCCCGGCAGGCAGTTGCGCACGTCGGTGGCGTTGATGACGTCCGCGGGCGTGAGGATCACGAGCCGTTCGGTGAGGTTCTTCAGCTCGCGGACGTTGCCCGGAAAATTGTAAGATACAAGGACCTCGACGGCCTCCTCCGCGAGCTTGATGCCGGGGCGATCATTGGCCTTTGCCGCGAGCTCGACGAAGTGCTCCGCCAGCGTGGGGATGTCTTCGCGACGCGCGCGCAGCGGCGGGATGTGCAGCGGCACGACGTTGAGCCGGTCGTACAGATCGGCGCGGAACGTTTCCGACTCACACGCCTTGACGAGATCGCGATTGGTGGCGGCAACGACGCGCGCGTCGACTTTGATGACTTCGCTGCCGCCGACGCGTTCGATCTCGCGTTCCTGAAGAACGCGAAGGAGCTTCGCCTGCATCGCGAGCGGCATGTCGCCAACTTCGTCGAGGAACAACGTGCCGAAGCATGCGCGTTCGAACTTGCCGCGCCGCTGCTTGGTGGCTCCGGTGAACGCACCGGCTTCGTGGCCGAAGAGTTCACTCTCGATCAGCTCGCTCGGCAGGGCGGCGCAATTGAGTTTTTCGAGCGGCCCTTTCGCGCGCGGCGAGAGCTGATGGATGGCGCGCGCGACGAGCTCCTTGCCGGTGCCGCGCTCGCCGGTCAATAAAACGCTCGCGGCGCTCTTTGCGGCACGCGCAATCTGCTCGACGAGCTTCGTGATGGCGGGGCTATGTCCGATGAGATCCCCGGCTTGGCCCGTTGCCAAACGGAGCTCGCGCGCCTCGTTTTCGGCGCGTTCGAGCCGCAGAGCGGTTTCGACCGCGATGAGGAGCGCGTCGGTGTTGATCGGCTTTTCGAGGAAGTTGAGCGCACCGAGGCGCGTCGCGCGCACCGCGGTGTCGATGGTCGCGTGCCCGCTCATCATGATGACGGGGACTTCGTTGTTGGCGTCGCGCAGATTCGACAAGAGCGAGAGCCCATCGCCGTCAGGCAACTGCACATCGAAAAGACACAAATCGTAACTTCGTTTTTTTAGCTTCTCTTCGGCCACTTTCACCCCGCCCGCAACGTCGACCGCATAGCCTTCGAGCGAGAGAGCCTTGTTCAACGTGGTGAGGATGGCGGGCTCGTCGTCGACCACGAGCAAGTGAGCGTGCGGCATGAGGATGGCGACGAGGCTACATGCCCCGCCTCCGCTTTGCCATCTGCGGCGAACCGCAGAGATGTA
>WQYX01000027.1 GCA_009781005.1 Polyangiaceae bacterium
AGGTTTTGTGCTTGCCGAATTCTCCTCTGCACAAGGCTTACAACTTTTTCGTCTCTTCCCCTGCGCCCCCTCCTCGCTTCGACCACCAATTCCCTTCGCTTCCACCAGACGGTTCATACAAGGTAGCGCGGAGGGGAAGGTAGCGCGGCGAGCAGCGCGACGCGGCACTATGCACCTTTTCCGAGAAACTCTTTAATACTGTTTACGATCGCATCCTTGTCGCGAATGTCGCTCGTCACGACGCGTTCGTCCTTGCCGAAGTGCTCGCGCAAATCCTTGATGAATTGGCCGGAGCCGTACGGGCTCTCGACCTGGCCATACGCGAACATATTTACGCGCGGCAGCATCTTCTGTTTGAGAATGTCAACGCACGAAAGCGTGTCGTCCATTGACCAATTGTCACCGTCGGAGAAATGGAAAGGATAAATATTCCACTCTTCCGACGGGTAATGTTCATCCATGATTTGCGAGCAAAGCTTGTACGCGCTCGAGATCATGGTGCCGCCCGACTCGCGTGTATGAAAGAAGGTCTCGCGGTCCACCTCGCGCGCGACGGCATCGTGAATGATGTAGCGGCTTTCGAGGCCTTTGTACTGCCTAGAGAGCCACGTATCGATCCAGAAGCTCTCGATACGAACGATCTCCTTCTGCTCGTCGCCCATCGATCCGGACACGTCCATCATGTAGAGGATCACGGCGTTCGCAACGGGTTCGGATTCGGTTTTCCAACTGCGATAACGCTTGTCGTCTGGAATAGGCACGACAACAGGTTTTTCCGGAACGTACGAGCCCATCGAGATTTGACGCTTCAGCGCCTCGCGGAAGGTGCGCCGAAAATGGCGCAGCGACTCGGGGCCAACTCGCCGGACACCTGTATAGCGATCCTTGGCATTGATGATCTTGCTCTTGCCCTTGTCCTGGATATCGGGGAGCTCGAGCTCCTCACCGAGAATGGCTGCAAGCTCGTCGAGCGTGACATCGACTTCGAGCGCATGCTCGCCCGCACCCTGCCCGGCTTGCTTGCCGCCCTCGCCTTCTTGCTGCTCGCCGCCCACGGGATCGCCGGGTTTGCCGTCGCCCTGACCTGCACCGCCCTGCTGCTTGTCGCCAAAACGAAAGCGCGGAATATCGATTTGCGGAACGGGAATGGATACGAGATCTTTGCCTTTGCGACCGACGAGCTCCCCCTGCGAAATGTATTTGCGCAGGTTCTGTCGGATCTTGCCGCGAACGATTGCGCGGAAGCGCGAGTGATCCTGGTCGATCTTCAACGACATCGTGAGTTCCCCTCATAAACAGTTTAACACGCGAACCCAAAAGGGAGCACGCTGAATTCGTTTGAGCACACCCGCCGCATGGCTCTGCTGCTCTCGTGCTATCGTCGTCGCAATTGCACTGACGGTCGAAGCTCGCGCTCTGCGTAAGACTCATCGCCCCGCCACCGTCTTCGCGCTTGGCGGTGCCATGCACTATGCATGGGTTTTCACGGCGTACATGCTTACGTCGACCATCACGGTGCCAATCTATGGCAAATTCGCCGATCTTTACGGGCGAAAGCCCGTGATGCTCCTCGCGATCGCGCTGTTTCTCGCCGGATCTGCCGCGAGTCTGCCGCGAGCGGACAGGCGCACACGATGGCGCAACTCATCGTCTTTCGCGCAATCCAAGGCAGCGCAGCGAGCGCGCGGATGGGGCCACAACTGACCGCACCGCAGGCCCCCCCTGAGGTCCTCGCCGCAGGCGGGGCCGACAGCGCCGAAGGTGCCGTCGATGCCGAGATCGCGGCAAATCGAAAGCGGTCACACGGGACGAAACGCCTGCACGCCAGCCGTTCCCGTAGCCACGAGGTAGCCGCGTGCGCCGTCCCAACGGAGCGCCGTAATGCTCACGCTCTCGTCGTCGCCCGCGCCGTCGTCGATCTCCGCAACGATGCGCGCAACGCCGTCCGGACGGATGCGCACGAGCAGAACGCGCGACGGCTCCTGCACGGCAACAACGGCGCTGCCGCCCGGCAGAATCGCCGCCGCCGTGAGACCGCCGGCTTCGTCGAGACGCCGCCACGTAGCGTCGCGCGGGCTATGGTCTTCGCCGGGCACGAGGACGAGTGCACCATTGTCGGACGCTGGTTCGACGTCGCCGTCACCGGACGCCGCATCGAGCGGGACGCGCTCCCACGCGCGATCGTCCCAGCGCAGCTCCTCGTCCTCGGCAATCATCGTCGGGTCGAACAAGATCTCGTCGCCCACGTCCCCGCCGTCATCGGCGTCGAGTTCAGGCAGATCTTCTTCGCGCAGCTCCTCGTCCTCGTCGAGTGGCCCCTCCTCACCGCTGTCGGCGGTCACCGACGGCTCGTCGGCAAACGCGAGATCGTCGTCGAACACGCGTGAATCGGCTTCGTCTTCTTCGACGAGCCGCTCCTCGGATCCCGACGCGAGATCGAAGGCGCCGACATCCAGCTCCTTGGCTTCCTCTGCATCCTCGAGCCAGCCGTTTTCTTCGCCGTCGACGACGAAGTCGATGGGATCGTCATCGGCGACGGCGTCGTCGAGCGCATCCGTCACATGGGCAAGCTCGTCGATCTCCTCATGAATGAACGACTCCTCATCGAGGTCGTCGCCGTCGAGCGGCGGCAGATCGAGATCTTCATCCTCGGGCATAGCGCGCTCGGTCGGCGTCGTCCGGAGTCGATCCATCAACATGACGGTACCAGGGGTGTCCGCGTCGTCCAGATTCTCTCTTGCTCCCGCTTCTCTCGCACGCCTTGGTCGCAGCCGCGGCACACGCGATGCAGCGCCCCGCTTGGCAGTCATGAACTCACGCACGCACCTCTGGCTAAGACTTGCGGCCGTTGCCATTCTCGCGGTGCTCTTCCTCCTGCCGAGAAGTCCCAGGCGCGCGGAGCGCACAGCAGCAAGAGCCACGCATGATCGATCGTTCATGACGTCGGCATCTGCTGCGATGCGCGAAGTTGGTTCTGCGACACGTGTCGAAAATCCTGCCGCTCTCGGTCGTGCACTTGCGCCCGAGAGCCGCGCAACGCCCGAGGTCGTCCCGAACGAACCAACCACGACCGATGCAACTAATTGATATTGCATTACTTTTTCGAAGTTTGCACGCGACCATTGTCACGCCCGCAAACTTCCCTCAGGCTCTCGGCCCCCGTGCACCTGCTTGTTCTTTCTCGGAATGCGAGCCTCTACTCCACGAGTCGTCTCGTGCTTGCCGCGCGCGCGCGCGATCATCACGTGGTCGTGGCCGACCCGCTCGACATCCACATCGTGATCTCGCGCGGTCGCCCCGCGATGTTCCTTGGTGATCGTCTGCTGCCGCCAGTCGACTTGGTCGTGCCGCGCATCGGCGCATCGATCACGAACTACGGGCTCGCCGTCGTGCGCCAGTTCGACATGATGGGCGTACCCGTCCTGAACAACGCCATCGCCATTGCTCGCTCGCGCGACAAGCTTCGCGCCATGCAGCTTCTCACGAAGAAGGACATCGACGTTCCAAGGACCGTCTGCGCGCGCACGCCGGACTCTGTCGATGCCGCGCTCGCATTCATTGGCGGCACGCCCGCCATCGTGAAACTTCAGCAGGGCGCGCAGGGCATTGGAACCATGATCGCCGAGACGCCGCAAGCGGTGACGTCCCTGCTCGAGACGCTCTGGGCGATGGGGCAAGACATCATTTTGCAGGAGTACATCGCCGAGTCGAAGGGACGTGATTACCGCGCCATCGTCGTTGGCGGCCGTGTCATCGCGGCGATGCGACGCCAAGCAAAGAAGGGCGAGTTTCGTTCGAATTTGCATCGCGGCGGGCTCGGCGTACGCGTTGAGCTGCCGAAGCGCTATCGGCATGCGGCCGTTGGCGCGGTCAAAGTGATGGGCCTCGAAGTCGCCGGTGTGGACATGCTCGAAGGACGCGACGGTCCGAAGATCCTCGAGATCAATAGCTCGCCCGGGCTCGAGGGCATCGAGCGCACGAGCGGGCTCGACGTTGCCGGAGCGATCATCGCCCACGCGGAACGCTTCCTCGCGCGCAGAAAGAGGCGCCGACCACATCGCGAACGCGATAGCGTCGTCGAGGCCGAGCAGCGCGCGACGCGGCTCCGTCACGGCTAAGACATGCTCCACATCGAACGCCATGAGGGCGTCGTCGTCTGGACGATCGACCGCCCGGCTGCGAAGAACGCGCTCGACCATGCGACGATCGCCGCGCTGGCCGAAGCTCTCGAGGAAGCGAGACACGACGCAAGAGTCCGCGCCGTGATCCTCACGGGCGCCGGGCAGACGTTCGTGTCTGGCGGAGATCTGCGCGAGCTTCGCGAGAAGAACTCGCGCGAGGAGGCAGAGCGCTTCAGCGATCTCGGTTGGCATCTCTGCCACGCCATGACAGAGGTCCCCTTCCCTGTCCTCTGCGCGCTGCCCGGCCCCGCGATTGGTGGAGGTGCGGAGCTCGCGATGGCGTGCGACATACGCATCGCCGATGCGCGCGCGAAGCTCTCGTTCAAGCAGGTCCGCATGGGCGTGACCACGGCGTGGGGTACGGCCGCGCGTCTCGTCGCGAGCGTCTCGGCAGGCACGGCTGCACGTCTGCTCTACGCAGGACACGAGCTCACCGCAGAAGAAGCACGCACACTCGGCCTCGTCGATGAGGTGACCGAGGACGGGCGCGCGCTCGAAACGGCCATGGCGTGGGCCGGAGACATCGCGCGCGGATCACCGTCGGCCATCGCAGAGATGAAGCGCCTCGTACGCGCCGCAATGGCACCCGCGCACGACGTCCGCGCGCTCGAGCGCAAAGTCTTCACGGACACGTGGTGCAGTGCCGATCATCAAGAGGCAGTCGAGGCGTTCTTCGAGCGACGCCCTGCGCGTTGGAGTGTGAAACCGTGAAAATCCGCTCGCACGTGAGAACGTTCGTCGCCGTCTTTGGTCTGATCGGTTGTCCGTCGCAACAGCCACCGAACCCCGCGGCAGATGCCCCGGATCTCGACGACGCGGTCGATGCGATCGAGCCAAACATCTACTTGAGTGCAGATGCCGAAGCTCCACTCGCGACGCAGATCGACGAGAAACTGGAAGGTGCACTCTACACGAAAGAGGTCCGAGCTGCTTTCCGCGTTGCCGGATGTGGCGGCGACGACGCGCTCATCCCACCGAACATCGACAGGGCCATGGTAGATGCGCACTGCGCTGCGCTCACGGCAGGCTATGCCGAGTACAAGAAGGAGTGGCTCGACGTCGCGATGCCGTTCATCGCGAAGATCAGGCCGGCCAACACCCCGAGCGTCGTGGTCTATCCTTTCGGCGGCGGAGATCTCGTAAGCGCTCTCGCGACCTATCCGGACGGCACGGAGTTCACGACAATTTCACTCGAGATTGCGGGTGACGTGCGCGGCATCCTCAAGGCCGACAACGAGCATCTCGAACGGCAGCTTGCAACGCTGCGCAGTCACCTCGGCAAGCTCTTTTTGAAGGCGCACAGCCGGACGATCAATCTCGACATCGAAACGCACGGCGCCATCCCCGGCGAGATTGCCTTCACCATGGCTGCACTGGCCATCCATGGCTACGAGCCCGTCACGCTGCGCTACTTCAGTATCGAGGATGATGGCGCGCTGCACTGGCTCACGGAAGAGGAGATCGAGCAAGCCGACAACACTCGCAAGAAGGGTCGCGGAGGTCCGTTCTCGAATGCCGAGATCCGTTTCAAGAAACCAGGCGACACGAGGATTCGAATCCTTCGTCACATCGCCTTCGATCTGTCGAACACGACGCTGGCGGGCAAACCTGGATTGCTCCGGCACCTCGATACGAAGGCCAAAGTTTCGACGATGACGAAGGCCGCGAGTCACTTGCTATGGGACGACAAAAACTTTTCGACCCTTCGCGATTGGCTCATGAAGCACACCGATTGGATGATCTCCGACACAACGGGCGTGCCGCCGCGTATCGCGAAAAAATACGGCTTCGTGCAGGACGTGTACGGCCAGTACGAGTGGCCCGAGCCCTTCGGCACCGCGGACAACAAAGACGCGACCGACTTTCGCGATCTGTTCAAAGGTCACGATCCCTTGCCGTTTCGATACGGCTACCCGGACAACAAGAGTCACGGCCACATCGTCGTCACGCGCAGACTCTGAAAAGTCGCAGCGGCACCCGATCGGATCGTTGATCGCTCGCCCGTCCGTGGCGCGCATGCTCTCAAGGTGCGTCGGGACGTGCTGGAACCGTGTGTCCCCGTAACATGTCGCGCGTGGATCGACCTTCGCATCCCGCAGGATGCGAGATGTTCCAGATGGCCGCTAGGGATCGCGCCACGTGGACGCACATCGAGGAGCAGCGATGAAACGGATCGCGACCTTCGTGTTCGCCTTCGTGATCGCCGCGGGGCGCCATGCGTACGCCGTGGAGCCGTCGCCAAACTCGGAAGCGGCCGACACGCTCTTCTACGAAGCGCGTGCGCTCATGAAGAGCGGTCGTTATGCCGAGGCTTGCCCGAAGCTCGAGGAGAGCTTGAAGATCGACGGCGGGATTGGCACTCGCTATAACCTTGCAGACTGCAACGAACACATCGGAAAGCTCGCGACCGCATATCGCGGTTTCTCCGAAGTCGTCGTGTTTGCAAGAGCTGCAGACCAGCGCGAACGCGAAGAGCTCGCAACCAAACGAGCGCACGATCTCGAGCCGAGACTGCCGAGGCTGATCATCGACGCCGGGAGCACGGTGCCCGAGGTGGAAATCCGGCGCGACGGCGAGACGGTGGGACCACAGTCTTTGGGCACACCCGTCGCCGTCGATCCCGGAACGCACACGATCACGGCCTCGGCGCCCGGCAGGCAGACGTGGGCAGAGACCGTGAACGCCGTCGAGGGGGCGACCGTCCGAGTGACGTTGCCGCGGGACTTGCCATCGACGCAAACGGCAGCAATCGCGGCGCCGGATGTGCCCCCATCCCTCACGCCGACGATGCCCGTCGTGCCTCCCCGAGCGACTGCCGCTGCGCCGATCACACCGACTCGAGCACCTGTCGGAAGGACCACGCTCACGAGCGCACCACCACCGGACTTTCCGTCTCCTGTCGTCGAGCATGGGACGTCGGCGCAGCGTGTGGCGGGTTACACGGTGCTTGGCCTCGGCGTCGTTGGTCTCGGAGTCGGTGGGGCCTTCGGGTTGCGTTCGCTCTCCAAGCACAATGACGCCAAGGATCATTGCGTGAACGACCAATGCGACGCCGACGGCGTGCGGTTGCGAAAGCAGGCGCTCGATGCAGGCAACGTCGCGACGTTCACGGCCATGGGTGGAGCCGTGGCGCTCGTGAGCGGGTTCGTGCTCATCATCACCGCACCATCGAGGACAGATTCAGAGCCGTCGACCGCGACGCGCGACGCGCCAACGACAGCGAGCGTGCTTCGCGCGGCACCCGTCATTGGACCGATGGGCGGTGGCGTCCTGGTGGAAGGGGTGCTGCCGTGACGACGTGCGCCCTGCGGTGGACCCTGCCGGTCAGCGTTGCCATGCTTCTAACCCAATGCAACACGATCCTCGACAACAAGGAGGGCTTCCTTGCCATGCCGGAAGAGGCGGGCCCGCAGGAAGAGGCAGGCACACCAGTGTCCACGCCCGATGGATCCGTGCAAGATCCCGGTAGCGATGCCGGCTCCCCCATTCAAGGCAACCCGTCGTGTGCGTCGAACGAGCAGCGCTGCGGAACCACGTGCGTCGCCCAGGACGATCCCCACTATGGCTGTGGGCAGATCGATTGCACGCCGTGCGCGATGGCTCACGCCAGCGCCGCATGCAACGGGCGGACCTGCGTCATGGATACGTGCAATGCCGGATATGCGGACTGCAATCAGCAAGACACGGATGGTTGCGAGACGGATTTGTCAAAGGACATCCAAAACTGCGGGACGTGTTCCAATGCATGCCCCACGTCACCCAACGCCACGGTGACATGCGTGGGCGGCACCTGCCAGCTCGCGTGCGACCCCACCTTCCATCTTTGCGGAGGAGCGTGCACCCCGGATGCGAACCCTTCCGCATGCGGCCCAACTTGCGAGGATTGTCCCGCACCTGCGAATGCCGTTGCCACGTGCGCAGATAACCAATGTTCCGGAAACTGCTTATCCGGATTTGCCGATTGCGACACGCTCGCGGAGAACGGCTGCGAGGCTGTCCTCGCGACCGATCCGCTCAATTGCGGAGTGTGCGGGGTTTCGTGCAATGGCGCGCTTTGCGTCGACGGCAAGTGCCAAGATCCCGTCGTCCCCTCCGTTGACGCAGGCTCTCCCGATGCGCAGCCAGCCCCCCTGCCACCCTAAAAGGGCCCAGTGAGTTCTCGTTCGGAAACGTCGCGAGCGCCGCAAAGCTAGGGAGGTCGACCGAGGAATACTCGGAGTATTTCGAGGGAGGCCAACCGACGATTTGCGGCGCGCAGCAGTTTCCGGACGAGAACTCAACGGCGACGTTCGAGCGGGCGAGCCCCCTTTTTTGCGTCAAACCAGGAGCTTCGCAGCGTGCGCCGCTGCGCCGAGGCGTAGAGGCAATCGCGAAGTCCGTTGAGCTCGCTCGTCACCGCGCCGTGAGACAGTTGCGTCTTGATGCTCACGGCTTCCGCACGCGTGAGTTCCGCGCGAGAGAGAGTGCCTTCGACGAGTTCGTGCGCGCAGGTAACTCCCGCCTTCTCGAGATCCGCAAAGAGTGAGCGTGTGTTCAACTCCGTCGTGCCATCCGTGTAATAGGATACGAGCTTGTGGCGCGCGCCCATGGGCCTGCCGCGTCCAGCAATCACCCATGCTTTGAAGACATCCACGTCGGCGTAGAGCGCGTCGAAGAGATAGACCTCGTCTACTGCAATGCCGCCGCTACGCAACGAGCACGCGGCGGCGTGATATCCGCCGGAGTGCGCCGACACGCAGATTCGGTCGGGGACAGCACCGGGGGCCAGCGCAGAACGCCCAGCCGCGGCGCGCACTTCGGGGGCGTCGAGCGTGTGCAGAGCATCGGTGAGCATTCGTGCGAAGCCCCCCTGCGCCTCGAGCTTGCCGCAGGACGAATCGGGAGCGAATGTGGCGAGCTCGGGCACGATGAGCACGGCATTTTGCTTGCTCTCGAAAAGCTGCTCGCGGAGTTGATGGACAACCATCGCACGCTCCGCGTTGGTGTTGTGGCCGTGATAGTGGACGACGGTGCCCACCGTCCTGTCGCGCGTGACGCGGTAATGACTCGGGATGAATGCGTATACGGTGGCGTCGCGATAGGCGCCTCCGGGCGCAGGAAACGGTGCGTGTTCGAGTTCCATCGCGACGGTGACACCGCGAATGTCTTTCGTGACGCCGACGATGCACGAACCGCCCGCATCGGCACGCGCGGCGCGCGAAAACGACGTGAACGCGAGGCCGCCCATGGCCAGAAGGAGTGCGCGACGGGAAAGATGCGGCGAGATCATGCTCGTCTCGACCCTCCACCATCCGCGCGTAGAGGGCCAAGTTCATGGCATTCCCCCTCACACCGGATCGACGTGAGTCATCAAATTCAAAACAGTTGGGCAGTGATCCATCACTCTCTGCCGTACCTGCAATGCAATTGCATGTCCTTCGGCAACGCTCAAACTTCCACTTATTTCCAGATGGACGTCCACGAGCGTGAGGCTGCCCATGCGCCGGGTTCGCAAGTGATGAAATCCTTGAATGCCTGGAGTTGCCAAGATAACCGCAACAACGGAATCAATTTCTTGTTGGGAAGCGGCGCGATCCGCCAGGTCGTTAAATGCATTCCAAGCAAACTTTAATCCGATTTTGCCGACCAGGGCACCTACGATCAAGGCGGCGATCGGATCGAGCAAACTGAAACCGAGCAAGTTTCCAATGATCCCGATCGCGACGACGAGCGAGGAAGCCGCGTCGGAACGGGCGTGCCAAGCATTGGCTACCAGCAAATCAGAACGTGCACGTTTCGCTGCGGCCAGCATGTAACGAAACAAACCTTCTTTGACGGCCAGCGCCCCGAAAGCGGCCCACAGCGCCATCAAGTGCACTCTGGGAATGACCTCCGAATGATGCAATTTGACAATGGCCGACCAAGCCATGGCTGCTCCAACCATGACCAGCAGCACACCAAGAAACATCGACGCGGCGTTTTCAAATCGATGATGGCCGTAAGGATGGTCTTCGTCCGGCTCTCTCTGGCTGAATTTGAGTGCAACCAAGACGACGAAATCGGCGATGAGATCAGATAACGAATGGAGCCCATCAGCCAAGAGGCCTTGCGAGCCGGACAACAAGCCGACAAGGACTTGCGCAGTCGTCAACAAGGAATTGACAATCACGCTCGCCCAGGTGCTGCGCTTCGCGATGGCTTCGCGCACGTGAATCGCTGGCGTTGAAGGAATGCTTTCCCGGGACAAGTGTACCTTAAATTAAAGTAGGTTTGCGGCGAGCTCCGCGAGCGCGCTTCGTTCCCCCCGTGTGAGCAGGACGTGAGCCGCAACGCGTTCCCCGCGGAATCGATCGGCCGCGACCGACAGACCATTCGATGCGCTGTCGACATACGGATTGTCGATTTGCTCCGGATCCCCCGTGAGCACGATCTTCGTTCCGTCGCCTGAGCGTGTGATGATCGTTTTCACTTCGTGCGGCGTGAGGTTCTGCGCCTCATCCACAATAATGTATTGTGCAGGCAACGATCGGCCGCGAATGTACGTGAGCGGTTCAACCTGCAATTGCCCGCTTTCGAGCAACTCGGCGTAGGCGCGCGGACCTTTCTTGGTACCGCTTGCAAAAAGAAATTCGAGATTATCGAAGATAGGCTGCATCCACGGGTTGAGTTTTTCGTCCACATCGCCGGGCAAAAAACCAATGTCGCGGCCGAGCGGCATCACGGGGCGCGAGACGAGCATCCGCGTGTAGATTCCATCTTCCACGGTCCGTTTCAGACCTGCCGCAAGCGCGAGAAGCGTCTTGCCCGTACCCGCCTTGCCGACGAGCGTGATGAGGCGAATCTCTTCGTCGAGCAAGACGTCGATCGCATGACTCTGTTCTTTGTTGCGGGGTCGAACGCCCAAGATTCCTTCTCGCGGCGTGCGCAGGCAGACGATCTCGCGCCGTGCCGCATCGAACCGCCCGAGCGCCGTGTGGGCTGGATTCGCCCGATCACGAAGGAGCACGGACATGTTCGCGCTCAGAGACGCGCTACGCTCACTTGCTGCGAGCGACATGGAGCTAGGGCGCTCGGCCTTGTCTCCCCTTTCCGGCGCGATGGCGGACGCCGGTGGCACGAAGCGACCTTCACGGAAGAACGTGTCGATATCACCGGCCGAGACTTCGAGTTCAGTGCCGCTCGTGTCGAGACGCTGCGGTTCGACACGCTGGTTCTCGTACGTCTCGGCGACCATGCCGAGGGCGTCGGCCCTGATGCGAAGATTCGTGTCCATCGTGACGAAGACCGTGGGCGAATCGTGGTCGGCTTCGCGCACGTCGAACGCGGTTTGAAGGATTGCCGCATCCATCGACGTCTTGTCGATGGCGCTTGGCAATTCGGGGTGGTGCGGAGGAACGGCGACCTTGAGAAAGCCTCCTGACGCGAGTGTCACACCCTTCGAGAGTGAACCGCCCGACTCGCGAAGCTCGTCGAGCAGGCGGACGACTTGGCGTGCATTTCGACCGCGCTCCGATCCCTCACGCTTGAACTGATCGACTTCTTCGATGACGTAGATCGGAATGATGACGTTGTTATCGTCGAATTTGGAGATCGCGTATGGATCGTGAAGCAGGATATTCGTATCGAGAACGTAGTTCTTCTTCATGCCCCGGTTTCCGCTCACGTACCCTCCCATGCCCTGTCTTGCAACGGGAAAGTGAGGAGCGGTGCGAGCGTCGCGATGGCGTCCACACTGACCTGCCCGCTCATGAGGATGGCCTCGTCCGTGGGGTGTTTCGCGAGGTGATTGTGCACGTCTACGAAGGACTCGAGATAAATGCGCTCGCGTCCGAGACCGGGTGAAATGCCATCGCCGCCGCGGAATGCGCGCTCCGCGGTGAGAATGGCTTGGTATGGCACCTGCCCGTGTTCGTTGACGAGTGCTTTGACCGTGTCGTGAAACTCCGCTCCGTCATCCATGGCCAAGACCGCGAAGTGGCGTACGGCAAGCTCACTCTTGCGGCGTGGCGTGAGAAACCCATGCCGTTCTTCGAGAACCAACGCGAGTCCCTCTTGGTGGTCAACGCCTCGGGCCGTGCCAATCTGGAAGATGAGGTGACGCTCTTGCATGGCGCGTGTGCGCGGGATTGCGTGGGCCAAGATTTCGTGCAAAACCGTGCGCTCTACATCTTCTTTCGTGATGCGCCGTGCGGGTGCAATGAAGATATGTCGATCTCCCGTGGCAGCGAGCGCTGAAAGCGATGGCTGCACGATGACTGCGAAAGGCAGGCCACGCAGACTCACTTCTTGTCGCATGCGCGACAGAAGCGATTCAGCGGTGGGCGCGTCGCTCTCGATCTCTGCGTGCGAATGCGCCGGCGAAGCCCTGCAACCGTCGGTGATCCATTGGCGCGCAAGGATCGTTGCATCGCGAGCAACGGCGGAACAGAAGCGCGCCCGAGCGAGCGCCCCAAAGGCGGTCGTGCCTGTTGCACTCACGAGTGCGGCTTCGATCTCGAGCTCGCGCGCTCGCGCAGCGTAAAGCTCTGCGATCGGGTGCGTTCGTTGGTCGAGCCAATGCGCAGCGCCATCCAGGGCTCTACGAAGATGCGCGTGATCGACGCGCGCATACGTCCAGCGCGGAGTCATCTTCTTCCCGGCTTCAAAGGCGTCGAGCATGCGCTTTCGTTCTTCGTGTACATTGCACGGGACGACAGTGCCTAGCAGGCGCACCGTACGCATGACGTGGGTGAGCAGACGCTCGATCTCTACGAGTCCCCAGGAAGAAGTATGAAAAGTATGACCGAGCGGCTGGGGCAAAGCGGTGGGGTCTATTTGATGTGGACGGGGACGACCGTCCAGGCGACGCCACCGCGGTTGTCGTGAACCACAATCCAAAGATCGCCGTCACCGGGATCTTTGAACGGGCGGAAATTGTTGCCGCTGTCGTCGATGCGACCCTGGCGCGTGTCAAAGAGCAGGCGCGCGTCGTTCTCGAGATGGCCGCGGTCCGAATAGTAATCGGCCCAAATCTGTTCGTGCAGATTCTCGCTTCCGCTATTTGGATTTAGCTCCCAGCTCGAATCCGGCACGTCGACGTCGATTTTCACGGCCGTGCAGTCCGCATTCTTCGCGGCCGTGCAATGATCGAGGGTGATGCCGGCGACGGGATCCACGGGCGCGCCTTCGAGCGTAACACCGTTGATCACGGGGTTTTCATTCGTTTGTCCTGCGTACGAATACACGCGCGAGACGCCAATGACGTAGTCGCGCGGTTCGAGCTTGTTTCCCGCCTCGTCGGTGCAGAGAATGGGTACCTGCTGCGGACCCGCGGATGGATCGAGGGGTGCAAACCGCACGCGACCGGCACACGCAATATTGAAGACGATGGCCAAACCATATTGCGTGCCACCTTGATGGGACTGAATCGCATCATCCGGCATACGAAACGAAAAGGTTGGCCCCTGCGGGAGCAGCGACGAGACGTCGACCCCCGTGGGGATCTGCCCGAGCGCACCACCTGGCTTCGTTGCATCACCACCGCCAGCGTCCGCATCCGTCAAAGGCACGGTTGGAATGAGCTGCGCGGTGCCCGCGCCGCTACCTGCATCCGGCGCAAAGCAAGCATAGTAGAGATCCTGCGGTGGATTCACGCACACGACGGGGATCCAGTAGAGCGTCAGCGGCAACGGTTTGCTCGCGCGCGCGTCGGTAGAGAGCGCCGTGAGCGTGACGGTGTCACCAGGGTTTGCGTACGGTTTGTCGGCGCTCACGGCAAAGAGGCGCACGCTGTCCACGACGCTCTGCGGATCGAAATCCGCCGTGCCGCACGCCCCCGACACCACGGCAACAAAGCACGCAAGCAGAAGGGCAACCCACGTGCGTGTGTGCAGAGATCGCGGCGCGCAGCAGGTTTGCATGGTCATAGCTCCGCTCGAACCCCGAGACTCGGCAGAATGGGTAAGCCCGTTGCGTGCGTGCTCAACGTGGAATTGTAATTATAACTGATACCTTCGACATTGGCTTGATTGTAAATATTCTGGATATCCAAATACATGCCAAAACGGCCCCAGCTATAATTCCACGTCTTGTCGATGCGCACGTCGAGCTGGTGAAACATGGGATCTCGCACGCCGTTCTGTGGATAGGCCGACAGCGGCATATAAGCGCCGATCGTCGCGTCGTAAAAGCCGTACATCTGAGGGGTTTGCATACTCCCCGAGATAAGACGGAAGCGCGCGCCGACCTCCCATCCGCCGCCGAGCCTGTAGCTGCCGACCGCGGTGAGGATGTGCGTCTGATCGTAAGCGAAGAGTCGCTCCGGATCGGTGGGCGAATCGCGTCGCACGGAGCGCGAGAGCGTATACGCGAGAAAACCAAAGAAATGTGCGTCGGGCTTGTAGCGCACGAGCGTCTCCAGACCGTAGGCGTAACCGCTTCCGGTATTGCCAACCTGCTGCACGACGAGTTGGTCGTACTGACGGTAGAAGGCCTCTGTCGAGAAGTCGATCTGCCGCGTGACCTCTTGCTCGATACCGAAACCGTAGTGGTTGGCGACGCTGGAATGAAGTCCAGGGATACCGAAGACACTATTCGTTTCTTGCGGCTGAGGCGGCTGCGTGAAGCGACCGACACCGCCCTTCAACGTCGTCTTCGGGAACTCGCTCGAGATCTCCTGGCGCACGACGAGGCGAGGCTGCACATCCCACGCACGCGTGTCGCTCGAGTAGTCGAGCCGAACACCAGGAACGATCCGCGTCCCGCGAAACGGCGTGAGTTCCACTTCGTCGTAGAGGGCTGGGCTGGAAATGTTTGCTGAAGCGGTCGTCTGGAGCGGAGGTTGCGAACCGAACGGACCTGCGGGAGGCTGACCCGGGGTTGGGAGGGGCGGCATGCGCACGCTTGCAGTGTAAGGTGCATCATACATGTCGAACCCGAAGTTGTTTCGAACACCGGGTGCAATACGTTGAGAGAGCTCCGCGCGCCCCGTAATGGGCCACGAGGTGACCACGAAGAAGTTGTCACCAATCGAAAAGTCGACCGCATCTTTACCGAACGCGGCGGTCAGGCGAAATTCCGTATCTTCGGAGAATTTTCCAATGTAGCGCGCCTGCAATCGATAAAAGGAAGTGCCGAACGTGATGTTGCCGCCGACGCCGGGGTCCGACCCGTTGACGCTCTTGATAAGGATATTGAGGCGATCGTCCGAACCGAAAAAGAAGAGACGGAAATCCTGTTTTCCATGATCCCAACTACGCTGAACCATCGCCTGGTAATCGTAATAGACAGGCGCAGTTGTGACGCCGGCGCCCGTCGCTTCGAGCGCGGGTTTAAGCCATAAGTCGACATAGGAGCGGCGGCCCGCAATGGCGAAGTTCCAACCGGTGTTGCCAATGGGCCCCTGAGCGACCACGCGCGCGTCGATGAGATCGACCTGCGCGAGACCGTGGATTTTGCGATCGTCTTTGACGACGGGATCATGAACGCCAACATCGACAATCGCGCCGGTGACGCGTCCGTACATCGAACTGAAGTTGCCCGGATAAAAGTCGATCTTGTCGAGCATCTCCGTGGGGATGACGCTCGATAACCCTCCGAAGTGATAGATCATCGGCACGACCGTGCCGTCGACATACGTGCTCGTTTCGTTTGGCGCGGCTCCGCGGACGATGAGCATTCCAGCGAGACCTGGAGGCCGCGCCACGCCGGGCAGGTTCTGAATGGCTCGAAGTGCGTCGCCGTTCGTTCCCGGAATACGCTGAAGCTCGCGCTGCTCGAGCGTGCGTTTGGTCACCTCACGCGGAGGACGCTGCCCGTGAACCTGGACTTCCTCGATGTCTTCACCTTCTGCGGGAGGAGGTGGTGGTGGTGCTTCGCGCTCGAGTCGAACGTCGATCGTTGCTTCCTCACCCGGATCGAGCGGCTGCTCATAGCTCTGCGCCGCGTAGCCCTGGGCGCCGATCGTGACCTTGTAGTTTCCCGCCGGAACGCCATCGATATGAAAACTGCCGTCGGACGCGGCCGTGGTCTTGAACGCAGTGCCATCTTCCGCAGTCACCGTTACGGCGGCACCCGCAAGCGGCTTGTCACGAGGCTCGGTCGCCACTCTGCCAACGATGCGCGATGCGGGAGGAGCGAACTCGTATTTGTGACGAATCTTCGACGCAATGGGCACACCGCCCTTCTTGGCGGGTACAAATTCGAGCTTCGATGCAGCTTCGATCGCGGCTTCGTCGAAACCGTGCCCAGCCGGCGTCTCGACCGTTGCATTCTTCACCGCACCTCTCGCGTCGAGTTCGAGGACGAGCACGACGACGACGGTCTCGCGCACTTTGTCTTTGATGGCTTGCGCAGGATAAACGGCGCCCGCGTCCTTTATCAGAACGGGCATCGCGACGACGGGCGCAGGAGGCGGAGCGGGCTCCTCTTTCGGCTGCGTGAGGATTCCGCGCTGTGCGTACGACGTACCGGTCCATGAAGCTGCAACGACACTCGCAAGCAACGCAAACCGCACACGACGAGAACTCTCTTGCTTGCGTCGACACACTGCAGAGTCCGGCATTCGGGGCAGGCACGCTAACACATGGGCGTCGTGATAGAGGAAGCGCAAATCTCTCATCGGCCATCGATTGCTTCCGTGTTTCACACCGCTCGTTCGCTCTTCCGTCGTGTCGATCCCGCCCTCTACGTGCTCTGGGCGGCAGCGTGGACACTCACGTCCGCCAGATCGTTCTACGGCTACATGCTGAAGCAGACGGGCGGCGAATGGAGCGCGCCGCTCGACGACGTCTTCATCCATTTCGACTACGCGCGCGCCACAGCGCTGGGCCATCCTTTCGAGTGGACCGTTGGCAACGGTTATTCATCGGGCAACACGAGCCTCACCTACCCGTTCGTGCTCGCGGTTGGATGGCGGGCTGGTTTCAGAGATTGCAGCCTCATGATCTGGGCGGCCATCGTCGCGGCAACGTGTGTCTTCGGCTTCCTGCTCGCCGTCCGCGGGCTCTTTCTCGAGAGCGATCGCGACGACTGGGGGCACGTGTCGTCGTACCTCTTGCCGCCGATGTTCCTCGGTGTCGGCGCATTCGTCTGGTCGCTGTGGAGCGGAATGGAGGTCGCGTTCTTCATGGCGACGTGGGCCATTGCGCTGCTCGCGTGGCAGAGACTCGAGCGCGTCGACGGCAATCACCGCGCGCACGCGAGCGCGTGGTGGCTCGGTCTCGCGGGTGTCCTGCTCGTCACCACGAGACCCGAAGCTGCGCTCACCGTTGCGGTCTTCGGTGTCGCCGCAGCTCTCGCGCACGCTCGCTTTGGCCTCGCACGCGCGATGGGCGTGCTCGTTCGCGCGGGGTTGCCCGGCGCACTCGCGCTCGCCGTGCAATCGGTCACAAACAAAGTCTTTACGGGCGAATGGAGCGCCAACGGCGCGCTCGTCAAACTTGCGCTGAACAACCCGTACTTGAGCGAGAAAGAGAAAGTTGAAGACTACATCTTCAACGTGAAGTACGCGGCGCTGCGCAACCTCGATTACCATTTTGCGTCCGCGCGAGGCGAGCACATGGCCGATTTCGGCCCCGCAGACGGGTCGAACGTGTTCGCGCACGTGTGGACCAGTCTTTCGCGTGAAGCCTGGTGGGCGGGCGTCGTGCCTCTCGTCCTCGCGATGTTGCCTCTCGCTTTCGCGCGCACGCGGCGCGTGGCGATTGTGCTGTGGGCCGAACTCGTTCTTTGGATCGGCGTCGTCGCATTCAATGGGCAAGTGCGCTGGCAGAACGAGCGCTACGTCATGCCCGCCGTTGGCATCATGCTCGTTCTCGCCGCTCTCGGCGTCTCTGTCGCTCTGCGCACGCGCGCGGAACGCCACGGATGCGGCGCGCGCACGAAGTTGTGGGCCGTCCGCGCGGCGCTCGTCGTACTGTCTCTTGTTTTCGCTTACGACCACCAGATCCCGAAAATGCGCGATCAGAAATGGTTCTTCGGCCGTGCGTCACGCAACATCCGCGACCAGCACCTCGCGCTCGGCAAGTACCTCGCGGAGACGAAACCGCGTCGCGTGCTCGTCGGCGACGCGGGCGCCATCCTCTATGCGTCGGACCGCCCCGGTCTCGATCTCATCGGCCTCGGCGGCTACGGCAAATTGCCTTTCGCACGCGCAAGCGTGCACGGCCTCGGGGCGTCGCTCGAACTCATCGAGCGCATGCCCGAAAGTGAGCGCCCGGATCTTCTCGCGATTTTTCCGACCTGGTGGGGCGTGCTGCAAACGTGGTTTTCGAGCGATCTCGTGGCTCGTTTCCCGGTCGAGGGCAACGTCATCTGCGGAGGCTACGAACAGAATGTCTACAGAGCGGATTGGCACTTGCTCGGCACCGGTGATCGCCTCCGCACGATGCCCCGAGGCGACACGGAAATTCGCGCCGTGATCGATGTCGGCGATCTCGTCAGCGAAAAAGAAAACGGCTACGCGTTCGACAGACCGGCGAACGGGTTCGTCGACATGCACATCCTGCCCGATCCTGCGAACCCTGCGCTCGACATGTTCGACGGAGGTCGGCGCATCAACGTCGGCATGAGCGAGAGCTTCCTCGCCAAGGGGCTTTTGCCCAGCAAGGCCGCGCATCTCGTCGTCCGCACGGCACCTGAAAGAGACACGCGTGTGCGCGTGCAAATCTCCGGCGCGTACGCAGGCGATTTGGATCTCGCGCGCACGGGTGGCTGGGTCGAGGCCATACTCGCCATCCCGGCCGATCGCGTCACGGAGTCGATGCACATCCAGCTCGTCAACGACGGCCCAGGCGACTTCGTCGATTTCCATGCATGGCTCACGCAATGACGGGCGCAATGTCCGAGGCGCTCGCGAAGTCGAAAGCGCTGCTTGGCACTTGGGGCGCCCCCCCAGATCTGCCAGCGAACATCGCGATCATCGTTGCGGCGTTCGCGCTGCTCGCTGCCATCTCCGGTCGCGGGCGCGCATGGCTCGGCGCAGGAGATGCGCCCGTGTCCCGCCGAATCTTCCTCGCACTGACGGCCGCCATGGCGTCGTTTCTGTCGCTCTTCTGGATCGCCTTCTACTTGCGCGGAGGACCGCGCATCATTGACGCAACAACGTATTTCCTCGAGGGGCGCGCGTTCGCCGAGGGGCACTTCACCTGGCCCGTGATCGAGCCAACGGCGAGTTTCCGCGGACGTTTTCTCCTGTACGATCCATCGGCAAACGCCGACGTCCCGACGGGAACCATGGGAGGCATCTTCCCTCCGGGTTATCCGCTGCTTCTTGCGATTGGTTTCGCACTGCGCGCTCCGATGGTCATTGGACCTCTCATCGCCGGCGCCCTCGTCGTCGCAACGTATCGGCTCGCGCACACTCTTGCGGAACGAACGCAACCAATTGGTTGCGTCGAGCCCATCGCACGCTCGGCGGCTCTCCTGTCTCTGGTGTCCGCTGCGCTCCGCTACCACACCGCCGATACCATGTCGCACGGAGCAACGGCGCTCGGCATCGTGCTCGCGTTCGACTCTGCGTTGAGACGGCGCTTTGGTCTTGCGGGTCTTGCAATTGGCGCCGTGCTTGCCACGCGTCCCGTCTCGTCGTTCGCGATCGGTCTCGTCAGTCTTGCGTGGCTTTTGCGCGTGCACGAAAACCGGGCGAAATCCCTCCTTCGACTTGCGATCGGCGCCCTTCCCGGCATCGCGCTGCTTCTGGTTTGGCAAAAGGCCCTGACGGGCTCGTGGTTCACGTCTCCGCAACGCATGTATTATGCACTTTCCGACGGGCCCCCTGGCTGCTTCCGTTGGGGGTTCGGCGCAAGCATCGGGTGCCTCCATGAGCACGGCGAGTTCGTCCGTGCGCGCTTGCCGCATGGTTACGGCGTGCTCGAAGCCCTGGGCGTGACGCACCTCCGCCTACGCATGCATCTTACAGACATCGCGAACTTCGAGCCGCTCGCGTTCCTCGTTCTCGTGCCGCTCGCAAGACCGAAGAAAGACGGCGCACGCGAGTCGCGTGATCCCGCGGTGATCGCGAGCGTCACGCTCGTCGCGCTCCATATGCTCGCATATGCGCCGTTCTACTTCGACGGCAGCTACCCGGGCGGCGGCGCGCGTTTCTTCGCCGATGTGCTGCCCATCGAGCATGCGCTCATCGCCCTTGCCATCGCGCGCCTCGCTGGGGCTCGCGTCGTTCGCGGCTCCTTTGCAGTGCTCGCGCTCGCCCTCGTAGGTTTCGCGCTTCACGCATCGTTCGGCCACAAGCAACTTGCGGATCGCGATGGCGGGCGGCCCATGTTCGAACCCGACGTCCTCGCACGCGCGAACGTCGCCACCGGCCTCGTCTTCGTGGACACCGATCATGGCTTTGCGCTCGGCCACGATCCCGATGCGCGCCCTGAAAGCGGCCTGCTCATTGCGCGCCTACACAACGACGCTCGCGATCGATTGCTTTACGACAGGCTCGATCGACCGCCAGCGTACCTCTATCACTTCGACCGATCGCCGTCCGCGCACGCATCGGTGAGCATCACGGCATGGACGCCGCCGCCGAGCGGCGACACCTTTCGCTTCGAAGCGGAGGCAGAGTGGCCGGTGCTCGGAGCTCTGGGCGGTTTCGCGGCACCCGCATACGGTGAGGCGTGCGCCTCCGGAGGCCGCGCGCTCGTCTTGACGAAGGCGTCGGTCGACAAACCCGCGCGCGCCACGATCTCCGTCCCGGTGCCGGAATCCGGCCGGTACTCCGTCGTTCCCCGCGTCGCCGACGGAACGCGTGTACCTTACACGCACGTCTCGAAGGACGTCGTGACGCGAGCAACCCTTCATCTCCATGCTGCGGCGGAGGCCTCGCCTGTGTGGTCATGGACGCCCGTCGATCACGGCTGCGTCGATCTGGCAGCGCAGGAAACCGAGCTCCGTTCGCCGTCCGTCGAACTGGTGATCGAGACCACGGGAGCGCCCGTCGCGCTCGACAAGATCACGTTACGCAAGATTCATTGACGGTATGCTGAAACGTAGCTTCCATGTGGCGGCTGCGAGATGACGAAGAGTGAACTCATCGACGCGATGGCTGCTCGCAGTCAGTTGACGAAGGCGCGCGCGGAGATCGTGGTCAACTGTATCTTCGATGCAATGACCGAGGCGTTGCAGAGCGGCGAAGGCATCGAAATTCGCGGGTTCGGAAGCTTCACGGTTCGACCTTACAAAGCATACTCGGGCCGTAACCCTCGCACGGGCGTGCCCGTGCCCGTGCCTTCGAAGCGTTTGCCATTTTTCAAGGTGGGCAAGGATCTCAAGGAGCTCGTCAACGCGAGCCGCCTCGCGTACGCCATCACGGGTGGCGACGACGACGACTGACCGCTTTCGATTTGACGCGATCTCATCGTTGGGGCCTGCGGTGCGGTCCTCAAAGCCAACCAAGGCTATTCCGGTCCGCTCCTCGGCCCCGCCTCGACCTCGCGTCAACTTGAAAGCGGTCTAAGAGCGAGTTCGACAGCCGTCGCGAGCGAATCGAGGCTAGGGCGGAGCGCGAGGAGCCCGCGTAAGCGTACTTATCGTACGTGCGCAGGCACCGCAGCGCCCAACCGACGTATCGATTCGCGCAGCAGGCTGGCGAACACGCTCTAAGGCATCGGAGATGCGTGTGCTATGCACGCGGCGCTTCCGATGGCTTTTCCTCCCGTCCCCGAGCAGATGGCGCTCTTGACCCGCGGCGCCGTCGATCTCCATGTCAAGACCGAGCTCGAAGAGCGCCTCGAACAATCGCGCAAAACAGGCAAACCTCTTGTCGTAAAGGCCGGCTTCGATCCAACACGCCCCGACCTTCACATCGGTCATGCCGTGCTTCTCGCGAAGATGCGTCAGTTCCAAGATCTGGGGCACCACGCGATTCTCTTGGTCGGCGAATTCACTGCGATGGTGGGCGATCCCACTGGCAAGAGTGACGCGCGCCCGCGTCTTTCGCGGCAAGAGGTGCAAGCATCCGCGAAGACGTACACAGAGCAGGCCTTCAAGATCCTCGATCGACATAAGACCGAGATCCGTTCGAACTCCGAATGGCTCGACACGATGACGCCCGCCGACGTCGTCGAACTCATGGCGAAAATGACCGTTTCGCGCATGCTCGAGCGCAAAGACTTCGCCGCGCGCTTCGAAGACGGCCGCCCAATCTACCAGCACGAATTCCTCTACCCGCTGCTCCAGGGCTACGATTCTGTTGCATTATGCAACGACATCGAGCTTGGCGGGACCGATCAGCTTTTCAACCTTCTGGTCGGTCGCGATCTCATGAGCAAATACGGAAAGCGCCCGCAAATGGTGCTGACAACGCCGCTCTTGGAGGGCATCGACGCGAAGATGGAGAACGGCGGCGTCGTCGGCAAGAAGATGTCGAAGAGCGCCGACAACTTCATTGGCCTGACCGAAGCGCCGCTCGCCATGTTTCGCAAGGTGATGCAGATCGACGATGAAGTGATCTTCCGCTATTTCGAGCTCCTTTCGAACAAATCGAACACCGAGATCAACGAGCTCAAAACCGAAAAAGCGGCAGGCAGAGATCCGCGTGAGATCAAAGCCATCTTCGGCCGTGAGCTCGTCACGCTCTTTCACGACGAAACCGCCGCGATCGCTGCTGAAGCCGAGTTCAAAAACGTGTACTCCGCAAGCGCGGTGCCGGACAACGTCCCGTCGTTCTCACTCACCACGGACGGACCCACGCTCTGGATCGCCAAAGCGCTCTCCCTTGCGCGGCTCGTGAAGTCGACCGGCGAAGGAAAGCGGCTCGTTGAACAAGGCGGTGTCGAAGTCGACCGAGAGCGCGTCACCGACGGTCAGTTCCAGCTCGAACGCGGCAAGCGCTACTTGCTCCGCGTCGGTTCGAAGAACCGTCGCTTCGCGTACATCGAGATCGCCCGTTGAGGACATGATGCGGCGCGCGCCCGCGATCTCTGCGACGCCCGCGACGCCGGGCATCGATGAAGGATGCGCCGCGGAAGACGACAGCCTTTGCCCCTCACCCAAGAGACACGCTTTTTGCGCTGAAAACGTCACCCGTCGTCGGCCAGATTGACGCCGGATCTTGAGCAATGGTACGCGCGCCGGTCCTATGGCACAGTCGACCGCTCGTTCCGCTCGCACTCCTGCTTCCCTCGACCGCGCCTCGCCGAAGTCCCGCAAGGCTGCGACGACCAAGGCGTCCACGAAGTCGAAAGCGAAGCCGACGCTGCGCACCGTGAAAGGTGCCGCCGCAACGAAGCGTCCTTCGGCGACCGCGTCGAAGTCGCGTGCCCCTGCCGTTGCGAAGGCGGACTCGGAGCCCGAGCAGAAGCCCTCGGCGCCCATCGTTTCGAAGGGCTACGTGCCGCTCGTCAACATCCCGAAACCGCCGCCGCCGCCTGCCAACTTCACGCTCCACGTGGGTGACAAAGCCGTGCACCCATCTCACGGCCTCGCCGAGGTCACGGCGATCGAGCATCGCGAGATCGGCAGCATCAAGGGCGAGTTCTACATTCTCAGGATCGTCGACAACGGCATGCGCGTGATGGTGCCGCGAGCGTCCGGCGGGACAGCGGGCATCCGCCCCGTGATGTCAGCGAAGGAAGCCGACCGCGTGCTCGACACCATGCGCGCTCGCGAAGTCGCCGTGGATCTCCAACCATGGAGCCGCCGCTTTCGGGCGTACACGGAGATGATCAAGAGCGGTGCGCCGCACGAGGTCGCCAAGGTGCTGCGCGACATGTACCGCCTCAAGTTCGACAAAGACCTGTCGTTCGGTGAGCGCCGCCTGCTCGATCAGGCCAAGAGCCTCCTCATGAAGGAGCTCGCAGCCGCAAAGGGCATGACGGAAGCCTCGCTGCAAGCCAAGGTCGACGACATGTTCCGCGCTTGACCGCTTTCGATTTGACGCGATCTCATCGTTGGGGACTGCGGTGCGGTCCTCAAAGCCACACAAGGCTGTTCACTTCGCTTCGCTCCGTCGCTCTCACTGCACTCCGTCCACTTCGTGGACTCCGTGCAGTTCGAGTCCGGTCGCATCCCGTGCCCCGCCTCGACCTCGCGTCAACTTGAAAGCGGTCGGGCCCTACCTGAGGTCACACTCGTCGGAGTGCACCCATGAAAATCTATACGAAGACGGGGGATGACGGGACGACGGGGCTCTACGGCGGCGCGCGCATCAAGAAAAATTCGACGCGTGTCGAGGCCTACGGAACGGTCGACGAACTCAACGCCGTCATCGGGGTAGCGCGTGCAACTGGGCTCGACTCCTTCACCGAAGAAGTCTTGTCACACGTGCAAGTCGATCTCTTCACGCTGGGCTCCGAGCTTGCGTGTTCACCGGGCAAAGAAGCAAGTCTGCACTTGCTCGAGGCCGCGGATGCGGAGCGACTCGAGCACGCAATTGACGAAGTGCAGACAAAGCTTTCGCCTCTCAAGAATTTCGTCTTGCCCGGTGGCAGTCCCCAGGCTGCTGCACTGCACCTCGCGCGCACGATCTGCCGGCGTGCCGAGCGCTCCGTGCTCGCCATCGAACATGACGGCGCGCCGCCGCGTCGCGAAGTCGTCATCTACCTCAATCGCCTGAGCGATCTGCTCTTCACACTCGCTCGCCGCGCCAACGCGGAAGCCGGCGCCCCTGACGTCCCCTGGAAACCTCGCGCAACCAAATAGTTGCGTGTACCCAGCGGAGGGGGGATGATAACCTATGGAAAATGCAGGGGTCTACGTTTGAAGAAGAAGACTTCTTCCGAGCCATCCAAACGAGTGGTGCACGTGTCCTGCTTATCGGTCGAAGGGCGCTCGTCGCGCTTGGTGCTCCGCTCCTGACAGCTGATTACGACCTCTGGCTTCACATTGATGACATCGAGAAATTTAACGAGTGCCTTGGGAAGCTCGATCTCGATCCAAACCGCAGCCCTGACGAAGCACGCAAGGTCGGCCGCTACGTTCTTGAGGGCGACGAGCGAGTCGATATCCTTGTCGCGCGCGCCGCGCCAACGAAGGACGGAGTCGTACTTACGTTCGATCAGGCCTATCGAGATCATCAGAGCATTCGATTCATGAAAAACATCGACATCGCGATTCCATCTCTTGAGCATCTCATCCTGACGAAGCGCTGGTCGATGCGGCCACGTGATCTGCCTGATATCAATTTTCTCGAAACTCTCAAGAATGCATCAACGCAAGGGCAAGGTAGTTCGTCATGAATCCATATGAGGTCTCGCTCACGCCCGACGAGTTCGATCGACGCCTCGAGCTTGCACGCAGTGATGCAAACGAACAGGCGGAACGTGTCGCCTTGATAGCGTGGTTCATGAGGCGTTATCCAACAGCGCGAGAGCGGCTCGCGTATGCCCGGCGCAAAGCGCGCGAGTGGCAACGGCCCGTTGTGGGTCATGCGGCTTCGGCGAGCTGCGAAGCGAGCATCTTGCGGCCGCGATGAAGACGGCTCATCACGGTGCCAATAGGAACGCCGAGTTCGGTCGCTGCTTCTCGGTAGGTGAGCTCGCCCAAATCAATGAGTTTTAGCACGGTACGAAAAGCTTCGGGCAGCGCCTCAAGCTTGCCCTGCGTGGTGGGCGAGAGGCTCACGCTGGCTTCCGGCGGCGCGAAACGCTCCGGCGTTGTCCATGCAACCGGGTCTGACGCCAGCGTAAACAAGGCGTTGCGTTCGCGGCGTGATCGCCGGCAGCGCGTGATGAAGACGCTAAACAAGATCTGATAGACCCATGCGCGCAGGTTCGTGCCGTACTCGTATTGCGCGGAAAAACGAAGAGCACGCTCAATTGTATCTTGCACGATGTCGTCAGCGATCGTCGGATCGCTCGCAAGTCGGTACGCGCGCGCACGCAACTCCGGCAAGAGCTTCGTAAGCCCTCCTTTTAGGCTTGCGAAATCGGCGGCGACAACGGGGGTTCGGGCAGTGCGAGCAGACGAAGCGACGGACATCTTGTTCCTCCGCCGTCACGCCACAGCAACCCCGATGCCATCGCGTTAGACCCTAAATTTGCCGAAATTTCGCGCTTCAGGGGAGTGGGTGTGTGTCTGCACAACAACGGACGCGTGGGCACCCACGCGCGGATCTTCGGCTGCCCGGTTAACCTTGAAAGACTGCTGCGAAAGCTGCGGGAAGTCCTTCGGCGATGTCGCTTGCGAGCATCCCGCGATCGCCGTGTTTCTCCTTCCAAGTATCGCCGGCGACGCCGTGCAAGTAGACGGCGCACCACGCCGCCTCGAATGGATGCAAACTACATGCAAGCGCGCCAACGAGGCCCGCGAGCACGTCGCCCGATCCCGCCGTTGCAAGCACGGGGTTGCCCGAGGAGTTGACGACGACGCGCCCATCGGGTGCAGCGACAACCGTGTGCGCCCCTTTGAGCACGACGACTGCGTTTGCGCGCGCAGCCGCCGTGCGCGCCGCAACAAAGCGATTGGCCTCGATCTCTTCGCTCGTCATACCGAGCAGTCGCCCAAGCTCGCTTGCGTGTGGTGTGAGGATCGCGCGCCCGCCCGTAGTCGCGAATCGTTCAATCGCGCGCGCATGGATCGTGAGCGCGTCGGCATCCACCACCATCGTCCCTTGAAAACTCGAGAGCGCGTGGTTCACCGCGGCGCGCGCACCATCGCCCAAGCCGAAACCCGGACCCATGACGACAACACGCTTGTGGACGAGAGCCGCATCGATCTGATGGGTCAGATCGCTACCTTCGGCAATGCGCGCCGTCATGATTTCGGCGACACGTGATTCGAGTGCTTTCGCTGCTTTGGTCCACGTGACGATGGTGGCGGCCCCTGCCCCGCCGCGCAGCGCGCCCTTCGCGCAAAGCATTGCCGCACCTATTTTTCCAGGCGCCCCTGCAAGCACCGCAACGTGTCCAGCACGGTACTTGTGCGCATCTGCAGGGCGCGGACGGAGCACCGCGCAGACGTCGCGAGCTTCCACGAGATCGGCCGAGTGCGCTGCCGATGACAGCGAAGACGGCACGCCAATATCGACGACATGCACCTCTCCCGAGAGGCGCGCGCCTTGCGGCGTGACGTGACCGAGCTTCGGATGTCCAAAGCTCACGGTGAGCTTTGCAGTGACGCATGCACCCATGACAACGCCCGTGTCTGCGTTCATCCCGGAAGGCACATCGAGCGCAATCTTCGGCGCCGGCGCATCATTGATGACTGCAATGAGCGAAGCGAAGAAACCGTCGATTGCGCGATCGAGGCCAACGCCGAAGAGCGCGTCGACGACGACGTCCGTGGCTGCGAGAGCGGTCTTCTGCTCCTCGAGCGCGCCATTGGTTGCAACATGCACGACGCGTCCGCCGATGCCCAAGAACGCGTCCATGTTGATCCGACAATCGATTGTCTTCGGAGCGTCACCGGCGAGCCATGCCTCCACGACGGCACCTCGCGACATGAGCCGCCGCGCCACCACGAAACCATCACCGCCGTTGTTGCCCGTGCCGCATACAACGACAACACGTCTGCCGCGCGCGCGACCGCCGAAGATCTCGCGCTCTATGATCTCCGCGGCGCCGCGACCCGCATTCTCCATGAGCACGAGGCTCGGTACGTTGCACACGCCGATGGCGTGAGCGTCGAAAGCGCGCATCTCGGCACGCGAAAGAATGGGAATCATTTTGCATGCTCCTCTGGCACTGCACTGCCCCTGCCCGTCTTCTCGAGAATCACGACAGCTACGGCAACGCCAGCATCGTGCGTGAGGGTGACGTGCCACGCATCTGCACCGAAGCTCATCGCCATCTCGATGGCGTTGCCGTGCAGCGCAAGCAGCGGTCTGCCGCTCCTCGCTCTGCGCACTTCGACCTCGTGCCAGCCAACGCCGCGCGCGCCGTCGAGCGATTTCGCGAACGCTTCCTTCACCGCAAAGCGACCCGCAAGTCCCGTTGCCAGGTCTCGACCGCTCAAGTCCGCACGCTCGGCCTCCGTGCAGATGCGAGAAAAGAAGCGATCACCATGTCGCTCGAGCGCCCGACGCATGCGCTCGATCGAGCAGACGTCGATGCCGAGCCCGACGATCATCGAACCGGCGTACCCCGAGCTTCGGTGATCGCCGCGAGCATGGCGCGCACCGCACCCGCGAGACCGAGGAACACGGCATCGGCGATGACGGCGTGGCCGATGTTGAATTCGACGATCTCAGGGATCGAGACGAGCGCCGGCACGTTCTCGGTGGTCAGGCCGTGACCGGCAGCAATCTCGAGACCGAGCGCCCGCCCGCGCTTCGCTGCGGCGGCGAGCCGAGCGAGCTCCTGCGTCTCGCCGAGGCCGCCAAACGCATGCGAGTACTCGCCGGTGTGAAGCTCGATCTGTTCAACGCCGAGCGCGTGCGACGCGTCGACTTGTTCAGCGTCGGCGGCGATAAAGAGGCTCACTTTGATCTTTTGCCTGCGTAGCGCGGCAACGTGATCCGAGAGCGCGCGCGAGGCCTTCGCGATCTCGAGCCCACCTTCGGTCGTGCGCTCTTGTCGACGCTCGGGCACGAGCGTCACGACGTCAGGCTTAACCTCGCACGCGATGGCCACCATCTCGTTCGTAGCAGCCATCTCGAGGTTGAAGGTGGAGTCCTTGAGCAACTCACGAAGTCGATGAACGTCCTCGTCGCGAATATGGCGACGGTCCTCACGCAAGTGCGCGGTGATGCCGCTGGCTCCGGCATCGAGGCATACGCGGGCCGCCTCGATCGGATCCGGATAGCCCGCGTCGCGCGCATTGCGGAGCGTCGCGACGTGATCGACGTTGATGTGCAGCCGCATGCGATTCATGGCTCCGCGTCGCCGACGGGTTCGAGATCCTGCTCGGTCTTCGGTGTCGTGAGAAGCTCGCCGTTCGGACCATCCCTGCGCACGATGATGCCCTTGCGACCGATCGTGTCCGGAGTCTCGCGCGCAAACACCGTGATGACGTTTGCGCCAGGACGAAGCGGAACTTGCGCTTCGATCGGCATCCGCTTCTCGTCTTGGCTATTGCGGTTCGAGCGATAGAAGATCTTCCTGTCGCCAACGAACACATAGGCGTCGAGCAAGCGTTCGGTGTCGCTCGTGGTGCCCTTGATGGTCGTCGTGGCATCCCTCGTCGAGAGCACCGTGGGCTCGAGCTCGATGAGCGGGGGAAAGCGTCGCATGACGTCCTCGAACGCCACGTTTGCGGCGGGCGTGCCACCATGATCGAGGTCGCTCGCGTTGACGAACCCGAAGCGACCGTCTCCGAGCGAGACTTTCACCCTGCTTCCTGCCGTTGCGAGCACATTCACAGCGGTGCCTGCGTTGAGGCGGCCGAAGCTCCTCGACGCGGGCTCCGACGTCTCATAGAGCACCGCGCCGCCGGACTTCGCCTTCATCGTGCCGCTCGCTGCCGCAAGCTGTGTTGGCACCGCGATGGGCATGTGAACCCTCTCGACGATGTTCTCGCGCAGATCGCGATCGGCGATCGACAGTTCCACTTTCGCCTCGGGATCGGCGAGGGTCGACTCGACATCGAACGTGAAGACGACTCGGCGCACGTCGCCGGGCTGCATGTTCGAGATGTCGAAGCGCCCATCACGCAAGAGCAGACCGTCGCCCGAAAGGTTACGCAGATTCGCCTGCGTCTCGAAGCTCCTGCCCCTTCCAACATTCCTCACGGACAAATACATCGCCAGATGTTCGCCCTTCTGCACCTTGCCGTCGCCGTTGCCTTTGCGACTGTCGGCGATCTGGAAATCGTACGCGAACAGCGGGCGCTCGAGCGCCTTGACCGATGCGCGTAACTGCTGCGAAGGCGGCACACGCCCGCGCGCCTCGTCGAAGTTGACCGTGATGCCGTCCAAGCGCGTAAGCGTGTCACGCGGGATGCGGCACACGCGTGGTGCGTTTTGCGGGAGCGTTGCCGTGGATCCAGGCTTGCGCCCCTCGACCTCGCACCAACCGAGCGGCGCGTTGGCCGACTTGGACTTGCCCGGCTCGAGTCTGCCGATGACGAGTTCTTTGTTGTCGAAGAGCGGATTGTCGCTCTTGGTGATGGCGCCGAGTCGATTCAACGTCACGTTGCTCTTGTTCGTCACCGTCAGCTTGAGCGCCATCGACTCGCCCGCCAAAACTTCGTTGTTCGAGCGATCGGTCTCGAGCTTCACCTCGACGTTCGGCGGCGGCGCGCCCGGCGCGACCTGTGCGGCGTCGGCCGGAGCATCGCTCCAATCGATGCCGAGCGCCTGAAGATCGGCCGCGACTTTTTGCAGCTCCGCGACACGCACCTGCTGAATCGTGTCTTTCGCCGCCTTGAGTTGTTCGAGGCGCTTGCCCTGCGGAAGTTTCGCAACGAGATCCCGCGCGAACTTCACGGGGAAATCCTTGGCTGGGAAATCTGGACCCATCTGTTCGTCCGGATCACCCCCGCGCTCGCGCAGCTCGCGGCGCAACGACTCGGGCAGGTTGTAGCGGACGATCTCCTGAGGCTTCTGACCTTCGCGAATGCGTGCATTTTGCAAGCTCTTCGCGAGATCGCGTTCCCGGAGCGTCATGCCGGTGTCGACCGTGAGATCCATCTCTTGGTTGTCGGCCGTCATCGGATCGAGCTCGATATCGGGCGTTACGCCGGTGCCCTGGATCGAGATGTCGCCCGGTTCGGTGAGATACTGCGCAATCGTCAGCTTGAGCGCCGCTTTGTCCGGGAGCTCCGTGAACACGAGTTGGACCGAGCCTTTGCCAAAGGTGGTCTCTCCAACGAGAACCGCGCGATCATGGTTTTTCAACGCGCCGGCCACGATCTCACTCGCGCTCGCGGACGAACCGTTGATGAGCAGGGCGATCGGATAATTCGGCTCCGTGCCGTCCGGATGTGCGACCTTCTCTTCGCGATCTTCGCCCGATGCCGGATTGCCGACGGTGGCGACGATGAGTCCCGAGGCGAGAAACTTGTCGGCAACGCGCGCCGCCTGATCGAGCAGGCCTCCCGGGTTACCGCGCAAGTCGAGCACGAGTCCTCTGAGTTCGCCGGTCTTCCTTAGATCGTTGAGGGCGTCATCGAGATCCTTCGCGGTGTTCGCCTGAAACTGCCTGATTCGCACGTAGCCGACGTTGTTGTCGAGCGATCGGTGATCGACGCTCGCAACCTTGATGACCTCGCGCGTGAGCTCGAACGGCTTCGGAGTTTGCCAACCGTCCGGGCCGTCGCGGCGCAACCAAACGGTTACCTTGGTACCAGGCGCGCCGCGCAAATGCTGAACGGCCTCGTTGAGGCCCATGTTGAGCGTGGACTCGTTGCCGATCTTCACGATGCGATCGAGCTTCTTTACCCCGGCGCGCGCAGCCGGAGTGCCGGGCATGGGGTTGATGACGGTGAGCTGTTGATCGCGAATGGAGATGACGATACCAAGACCACCGAACTGACCGCTCGTGGACAGGTTCATCTCTCTGAATTGCTCGGGCGAGAGAAGAACGCTGTGCGGATCGAGCGTGTGAAGCATGCCATTGCATGCGGCGTACTCGACCTCGCGCAAGTCAACCTCGGTGCCTTTCAAGTTCTCTTGCACGAAGCCGAGGATCTCGCGCAGGCGCGCCGAGACGTCCCAAGGACCGAGCACGTTGTCGACGCGAAACTCGCGCTCTTGCGTGTCCACGCGCACCTTCACGGTGGGCAGGTTCTCCTCGTGCAGGACGATGACCTGCGCCACATCGCGCTGCACGAAGTTCAACGCCGACAGGAGCATCTCCCTCGGCTTCACGCGGCTCGGATCGACATATTTGTCGCGAATGCTCTCGAGCACTTTGTTGACGACTTTGAGCTGCGTAAGATCGTAGTTTGCAGGGCCTCGCGACGTGGTCGGCGCGTTCGCGGCACTGGCAGGAGTGAGTCCATCCCAGAGCCCGCCACCGTGAAGACGCAAAGCTAGCCACGTGGCGATGCCGAAGGCTGCGAAGAGTGCGATGAACTTGAGCGCGCGTGTGACAAGACGCATGGGTGGCCGCAGTATAGACGCGGAATCGCCTAAGACCGCTTTCAAGTTGTCGAAAGCGGTCTATGAACTCTTGCGAATGACCGCGATGTAGAACCCGCCGAAGATCGCCGCGGGTGAGTCGCAGAGAAACCGCTCCGCACGCCTGAATACTTCACGAACTCCGGGGACGCGCATGACGGCGGCCACCGGCGTGACGATGCGGATGCCTCGCGCTGTCTCGACACGACAACCGGGCGGCAAAATCTTCGGCAAGATCCACGGTGCATCGAAACGCGTGTAGACTGCACTTTCACGGGTCCGATCGCTGATTTTGCCTGCCGGGCCGAACCGCTTCGCGAGACCGCGAAGACTCACGGGGTTGTAGAACTCCGCGAGGATGACACCTCCAGGGCGAGTGACGCGGGCCATCTCTTTGAGCGCGCGGCCGATGTCAGGCACGTGCGCGAGCACCTTGAAGGAGCAGGTGACATCGAAGCTCGCATCCTCGAATGGGAGATCCGTCACGCTGCCTTCTTGGACTTCGAGTCCGCGAGAGCGCGCTACCTCCAACATGCCAGGCGACAGATCGATGCCGACAGCGCGCGCCGACCAAGGGGCTACGCGCTCCAAGATGAGGCCGGTGCCGCACCCGCATTCGAGAATTTCCTTGTCGCGACCATAACGGGCGCAGAGTTCGACTTCGAGATCGTCGACGAGCGCGTGGTAACCCGCAACGGCGTTCGGGCGACGATGGCGTTCGTAGCTCTCGGCGAATTCGTTGTAATATGCACGCGTTGCATCGAGATCGTCGGGGGTCACGCTCGCGATCTACACGAGCGCACCATCGTACGATAGGGTGAGATGATGCTTGGAGCTGTCATTGGATATGCCCTTTGGTTTGGCATTTTTAGCTTGGTCGCACTCGGAGGTGGGATCTTTGCCATCAAAAACCTTAATGGCTGGAAGCGGCAAAAACGCATTTTCCAAATGCAAGCATTGCCGATCGTCCACGCGGCAGGGAACGAGCCCGTAAAGGTGTTAGGGCGCGTTCTTCCAAGCGAGCAAGGGGTCGTTCAGACACCGATCAGCGGCCGGCAAGCCGTGTGGTACCGCCTTACAGTATGCAGCGTCCACAACAGTCGCTACAGCTACCGTGAGGACACAGTTCTCACCGAAGCTGACGGACGCGCGTTTCTGCTGGACGACGGTTCCGGCCAACGCGCGCGAGTTTTTCCACGTGGCGCGAACATTGATCTCGATTCTTCAATCGTGGCCGTTGGTGGCACGGACTGCCACTACACGACACCCCAAGTCGAAGCATTCATCCGTACCCGCGGCCTGACGAGCTCTTCGATCCTGCGTTTCCAAGAGGAGGTCATCGCGCCCGGCGACCCGCTTTTCGCACTCGGCCCTGCACGTCGGAACCCGCCCATTGATGCCAGATATCACATGGCACCAACCTCCGAGCTCGTTCTTTTTCATGGGGATGGGCCGGAGGGCGCGTTGGTCCTGACGAACGATGACGTGGCAAGGGGGTGCATCCGAGGATGCATCCTCGGATTCATCGTTAGTATCGCCGTGTTTGCCTTCTTTGCCTTCTGTGCGCTGTTCCCCATCCGGCTCCTCATTTCGGCTCTTTCCGAAATGTGACGCCTCACGGAGGCTATGAACAGATGCGGCGCTCGAGCCACGTGATCGACGAATCTCCATAAAGAATCCACACCGCGCCGAATGCATCGGTTGCCATGGCGATATCGGTCACGTGACCTCCGTCCGCGATGATGCCCATCGATGTGAACACGCCGGTGTCGTCGATGCGCCCGAGTTCGAGGACCCGTGGCGAGTGCGCGCTCGCGTCCACGGGGCGCACTCGCGAAACCCATGCCCCATCTGCGTTGTTCGTGGTTGCGCCGATCGCGGCTGGATCGAGTCCGTTCGGGTAGAGCGACCATACCGAATCCTCCTTCGGAGGATCCCTCACGTCGATGGCAACCATGCCGAAGTCGCGCGCGCCGCGCCCGAGCGGCACGAGCGCATGGAGGCTGCGCGCAGTTGCCGCGAGCGTGACATCGATGCCGAGTTCCGGTGGACCGCCAACGAAGACGACGGCGTCGCTACCGAGTGACAGCTCGCCGTTCTCTAGCGCAAGAGGACGCGCGTGAACCGGCACCATCGCGGTGCGCGCGTCGAGATAAACGGCCACCGCACCACGACCGCGCGGAACCATACGCACGGCGATTGCGCCTGCGCCCTCCTCGGAGAGCCGCTGCGTTTTCCCATCGTCGAGCGTCACGAAAGCTTGAAGCACCTCACCTTCGGACGTGCGGCGCGTGTCGAGCGTTGCGACGACGGCGTGCCCGTCGCCGAGCGAAGCTACAGCGATGCGTGCCCCTGGCCGCCCCTTTGCGACGGCTTTCGTGTCGTCCGTGCCGATGCTTGTACGATACACGGTTCCGTCATTTTCGGGGCAATACGCGTAAGAGCCGGCGATCTCGCATGGAGTCGATCGCATCGAGACGAACGAGGACGGCTGCCGAACGGTCACGCGCGGCGCGCTCGCGGCGGGCGGTCGTGTGACGGCGACCGGAAAGATGCGCGGCTTGCCGTGATCGTTCGCTACGAGCGAAAGCTCGCGCGGCGTCATGACGATGGCGGCGGGACCACGAAACGGCTGCTCGGCAGGACCAAACACGAGACGGCACGACGACGCTCGACTGACCGCACCGGCATCGACGATCGATGGCGAAGTAGCGATCACGCGCGCCGCGTTCGCGTCATCGTCGGCGGGATGCGAGGACGAGGGAGGGGTTGGCGACGATGCACTCGCAACGACGCGAGTGTCCTCTGATTTTTTCGATTCCACCGAATCATTGCAACGTGCACACGATGGAACGGCACCAAGGAGCGCCGCCCCAAACGCGATGCGCGATGCGCTTCGAGCTTTCATGCGCTTGACATGATCACTTCGTGCACGGCGCGGAGGCGGCCGCGCGGCCCGTGACAGTCACATAAACGCGAAGGTACGAGGCATGGGGGTGGATGCCCGTGATTTCGACCTTGTCGACGAAGCCCTTGAAGCAGCCGCTGTCATTGCCGAACGTCAAATCCGAGCTGAGTTTTTCGCGAATGGGGACAAGGCGCTCGCTGATATCGAGCCGCAGCGCGGCACGCGCCTGATCTCGAATCTTGTCGCTGTCAGCCATGGCTTTGAGTGACAAAAGAAGATTTCGTGTTTCAATGGTGGGCTCGAGATCGGGAATGCGAAGTTCGTTGTCGACGACGGTGGGTTTTCCCGTCAAGTAGAGGTCGCCGTCGAGATCCGTATTGATTCCGAATTTGCGCACCGGCCCTTGCATATGCAATTTCAAGACGAGCTGACCTTGCGACTCGTAAATCTCGGGCTTTTCAAGATAAAGGTCGGGATATTCGGTCGAGAAAAAGAACTTGCCATCCGTGAAGGTTGCACTCATCGCATGCGTCAACTCGTCGTAGCGCGCAGAGATCGGCACGGTGACGGTGAAAGGCCCCGGCATGATCGTGGCGACGTTCGCGAGCGGCGGTAACGGAGGCGCCGCCTCAGCGTTGGCAACGGAGGATGACGCCGCCTTCTCCGTTGTTCCACACGGCATGGTCACGCGTGGCGCAACGACGAGCGCGATGTCCTTTTCGAGGCCGTCGGCAATGACGAGAGGCCCCGCCTCGACGCCCAGCACACCGAGCTCGACGCACGCCGTGGCATCGCCAACGGCAAAACTCACGGGCTTGGCAACGCGCGCGTAGGCTTCACCAACGAGAGGCTTCAAGTCATACGAAAACGCCTTCACCTTGGCTTGGATTTGATCATTCAAGGTGGCGTAGACACCCGCAAGGGAATCCGCGACGGCGAGTCTGCGATCGGTCGACGTGACTTTCACTTCCGTTGATTGAAGGCGCACGGCGTATTCCGTATTGACCACGGGCTCTGCGACCATATGCAAGTCCAACGGAAATTCGAGATGGCCAACGAGGGGGGTGGCAACGCGTGCGCGCACGCGCGCGTCAATCACGATGCGACCTTGCGAGAAGCCGACTGTGAAGTCGCCGCGCTCCCAGTCGTAATGGCGCTCGCCTTTGAGCTCGAAGCTGCCATCTCCACGGCGTGGGACGGCCTGATCGAGTGCACGGCGAAGTGCCTCCGACGTCACGGATACGTGCACGACAACGCGCGACGGCGTTGGATCGACGACGGGATCGCCAGCGGTGCTCGGCGGTCGCGCCGGGTAAACCGCACCGAAACGGGAACAGGAGGAGACAGCCGCAAGCAGAACCGCAAGGGAAAGAACACGACGAAGAAACATGGCACGCGGAGTTGTAATGCGGACGGCGTCCGCGAGCCAGGATGACGACAACGTGTTCGCATCCGCGAGGCGTCGCGAGCGCGACTTTGCTTTTCATGCGAGCCGTCGAGACGGCCGAAATACGGCATATCCTTGCCCGAACTCGTGCCGCACGCTTTCGTAGATTGCGGCAATCCCTTCACGCAGAGGCGGTAGAGGCTCATCGCGCCTTTGGTTCGACATGTCATCCCGCTCGAGTACATCGCCCGACGCGAGAAGCACTCCGAGTGATTCCACGGATATTGGCACCGAAAAGATCGGCCAGCGAAACCGATCGAGCCGTTGCCGCTCGACCCAGCCAACCGTGTGCACCACCTGGCGAATCGAGAACGTTGGGAATAATGGTAATGCCTCGAACGCCAAACGCACCGCGCCAGCAACGCATGTCGTCTTGTCCTTCGTTGGCGCCTGGGCGCGGAGGGCATGCAGCCGTTCACTCCCGGGATCCCAGCCCGCTCCCCACTCCTCCGTTGCGTAGGTCCAAGGGCCGCAAAGCGCCTCACGCCAGACGTCTGGATTCTTCGCACACATATGGATTCGCCGCAGGGTGTTGACGAAGCTCTGTTGTCCAGATGCCATATAAAATGGCGACGGTTTGATGAGATGTTTGGACTTGTCCTCCGCTCCATATGCCGCGAGCGCGACGAGAAACGAGGCCAGCCCGAGATCTTCGGTATCCCCCGACAAGGCTTCACAAAGCCACCCACGAAACTTTTCGGGATCGACGCGCACGTCTTCCTCGCCAAACTTGGAGAGCGCGGTTGGAATACCTCTGGATGACCACTCAACGAGAAACGCGATGAGATCATCCATGGTCTCGAATCGAGAATCGAGTACAGCGGTCCAATCGTCCCGCTCGACGAAGGAGAGGTGTGCCGCACCCTCTTCACGGGAGAGAAGTCGAAGAAGCCCGAAGGCCGCAAGTGCACCGAGCGGGTGACTGCCAACGAGTCCAGAGAGCTCGAGACGACTCATGGCTCCTCCTTCGCTTCCTTAGCCTGGTATTCGATGACTTCTTGCGCGGAACTTCGGTGGTCAGCGAGCCGCAGAATCGTCTCCAAATAAGCGAGCATCCAAGGTCCATATTCACGGTTCAGGCGAACGAAGAGATCGTCCCACCCTGCCGCAAGACCATGGAGCGCAGGACGGCCATGGTAATTCAGTGTTTCACCCTGGTACGGAACATGAAATGCAATCCCCATGTCGTCGACATAAGGTTGGAGGGCCCGCCCATGCCCGTGGTGTGTGCCCACGAGATATCGTAGAAGATCCCGATGCTCTCCGACGTGTTGAAGAAAATCAGGGTATTGGTCCATCACAGCAACCGAATACACCTCGTGCCGCTCTCCTCGCGGAACGGTCTTGTCGTACGTTTCGCTCTTTGCCATGAGCGTGTCGCCACTTGCACCAAGCCGCCGTTGAAATCGTGGGTCGGCTTTGCCTAGATCGTGGATTTGACCGGCAAGCTTCAATGCAGCGACGAGAGCATCCTCGAGACCAACAGACTTCGCGTAGCGCTCTGCGAGCCTGCTGACGTGTTCAAGATGATCGCTCAGTGTGACGGGAACCGTGCGCTGAAGGGATCCACCTTCAACGAGATCTGCCGCTTTCGCCCGCCCTTCATGAAGTACGATGCCGAATCGCCCATTTTTATCAACGAGCCACTCCACCCGTGGACGGGAGCGAAGCTTATCTCTTGCTTCCTGAACGTCGTCTCGGAGCTCGCCCGCATGCTCATCAAGCCACGCGACGAGAGCATCCCACGCGTCGGCGCGGGTTGCATCTGGGTCCTTCAGAATATTGGTCAGCTCTCTGGCGTCGAGATCTGAATTCGACTCTGACAGCCAAGTTTTCGCAATCTCTGGTGTCCAAACGAGCGCCCGACCCCGACCGCTCTTGGCTCGTGCAATGAGCGAAAGATCTTGTACGCGGTCCGTTTTGGTTGGATCGAATCCGTATTTATCGGCGCCTCCGCGACTTGACGGCAGGACGATGAGAGAGCCCGGAAGAACATGAGAGGCCGAAAGGAGATCGACACCCTGCCTCCTCCTCCCCTTCTTCCCCGTCCTTCCCGACACGACAAGCACCTTCGCGTCGGTTCGATCGTTCGTCTTTCCCGTGGGAACGTCACCTTCCATGTCGCTGGTGTCGACAATCTTTTTTCCTTCACCCTTTTCCCACTGAGCCGCCCACTGTAGAAAAGTGAAATACGGCAAACTCATGGCTTCGGCGCTCAGCGGCGGAAGCACATCGAAGATCTCGCGAGCACGCTCGATGTCAATCTGACCGTCGTCACCAAAGAGTCCATCGCGCCAAACGACAGAAATTTCGGGTTTCCGGTCCGTGATACCATGAAGAAACTCCGTGACATCGGGCTCGTCTGCGGGCTCTGGGCATGTCTGCACGAGCAATCCGAGTAGCGACGGCGACAATTCTTGCATATCCGGACTCGCGGGGATCATTGCGGGAGTCGATTCAGACTTGGATATCGGCGCCGAAATACCTAGATCGACGATATCGCCTTTCGCATGGCGTTGGAGGAACTCCCAGGTTGAAGAAATTGTGTGACCATAAATCGGATCGTCGTCCTGATCTGCGCGCACCAACACAATGCCGCCCCGCGCACCGTCGCGAACACCAAGGCGATTCAACCGGCCAACACGCTGCTTGAGCGCCGAATAGCTGGCGGCTTCTGTGTATAATGCATGAAAGTCGAAATCGGCGCCAACCTCAATGGTCTGCGTGGCAACCACGACGACAGGGCGGTCACCGCCGCGCGGCTCCTTCTGCGCCCGGAGTTTCGGAGTGAGTATTTCTTTAACGTATTTGTCGCGATCGATCGGGCGCACACGACCGATGAGGAGCTCCACGTCGGCGCGATCTTTGAGCTTCTTCGTGAGTGATTCGAATACCTCGCGCGCAGTCACAACGCGATTGACGATGACTCCGATGCGGGGAGCCTCGTGGGGGGAGAGCGGCGGCGCTGAAAGCTCGTCGACGATGAGTGCTGTGAGCTTTGCGGGAAGCTCGTCACGCTTTTCGACAGCCCAAAGGCGCATCGATTTCGATGCATGGAGACGAGGCTGAAGAACGGGGTCGGCGCGATCTTTGTCGTCCAGCGCAAAAGGCGGTGCGCCCGTGTTTTTGTCTTTGCCGGGCGTGGCGGACAACTGCACCACACGCAGAGGCTGTGGACCTCCGCGCACCGCTTGGCTTCGATTCTGCTCGCGAACAATCCCCTGCATTGTCTTTAGGAATGGCTCGGAGATATGAGCTTCGTCGAGAAGCAGCAGTGTGTCGAATCCAAACAGCCCCGCGTGGAGCGACCGCATGGTGTCCGAAACGCCATATCCGCGAAAGAGAAGTCGCGAGCCTATTTGGTCAACGGTGGAGAGAACGACCGATACGGTAAGAGGGTCGTGCACCAGATTGCGTTCACGCGCGACACCACCGCGAAGTGTGAAGACGTCTATTCCATCGCTTCCATTGGCTTCAAGAAGATCTCGCACCTCGGCGAGCATCCCGCCGGTCGCACCGCGAATTGCCTCTTTGATCTTTCTTGCGCGCTCTGCGGCCTCATCGACAATGATTCGGCGGTCAACGACGAACGCGATCCGACGAGCGGCCCGCTCAGGTTCCTTGCAACTGGCGGCGACAAGCCAATGAAAAAGCGCAATGTCGATACAGGCTGTTTTTCCGCTTCCCGTTGGAAGGGCCAAGACGTCCGGCCACCCGTCTGTTGTCGCAACTGTCTCTGCGAGCCGCGCCTGCCACGGAAATGGCGAATACCCATGAATGGCTTTGAAGAACGAGATGAAATCCTTTGCGTTCATGTGCGCTCTCCGCAGGGATGAAGCAGACCAAAACCCATATGGCGTGCTGCACCGACAGCCAACGGCCCCTTCACGCACTCAGAGAATTCAATCGTCGCATGCAGGAGAATTCTGCTACCAAGTGATTTCAAATCTCCTCGGTGGAACGTACGCGCGGGAGGGACCCCCCAGAGCTTCGATACACGTTGCACGCTCACAGACGTGGGGCTTGGCAAACCGAGTTCCACCAAGTGACGAATCACGACCCCTTCCACCGTGAGCCCTTTCTTAGGCTTTGGATGCCAACCGAGCGCGATGGGCGTCACGGTTGTCCACGTCGTTGACGATCGGCAATAGCGCGATGCATTCAGTGAATACAGAATCTGTCCGCTGGCCTCCGGCCGAACTTCGCGAAGGAAAATTTCGCCGCGTTCTCCGAAGACGAGCTTCTCGAGACGCGACAGCCCGCTGTCGAGAAGCTGATTCGTCGCAATATCAAAAGTTCGAGGTATGAGGATTCCAAGTCCCTTGACACCCCCATCCGCGTACTTGTCAGGTTTGCTCGATATATTTGCGAGTGGAACGAACGCGATGTGTGGAATCGTAGCCGGACTCCCGTCGGTCTTGTGTCCCGAGATGGCCTCCGGCATCGCTCCATCTGGTAATTTCTTAAATAGCGCTGCCCGGAATCGCGACGTAAGCCATGCTGTTTCCGTCAGACCGAATCGCTCGCTGTTTTCATCGAACGCAAAAATACGAATGGATCCATGCGTACCGCTTGCAAGTGAGGTGATCGTTCGATCGTAGCGAACTTCCCTTCCTCGCGGAGGCTGAATGAAGGTGTTCGTCGTACGAGCCGTGTAAACAGAATTCAAACGATCGAAGCGGCCAGGGCCAGGAACACGGAGCAGCCATTCGCCCCATTTGCCATCCTCCGACGGAGCAATTGTCGCGGGCGATGCGGTATCCCGACAGAAGACGCGCACAACGGAACTTGAATGTCCAAGATAGGCAATGCGCGACGCAAGATCTTTCAACGCGGTTGCCTGCTCCGCGTTCGGATAACTATGCGGCCACGCAAATACCACACACGGATCGAATGGAACGACCGAAGGAAAGAAGCGCTCTTGGCGTGTGCGCAGCTCGACCAAGGGTGTTGGTCGCATATCCTTCGGTTTCGCAACATCGTCGTTGATGGCAACAAAATGCCTCGCAATGGTTCGCTTGCTCACTTCGTCGTCGAGACTCACCTGAATGTCTGGCGCCGATTGTTGCTCGAGCCAACGTAGAGCAGCTTCGGCGCGCGCGCGTGCATCTGGCTCGCTCACGTCGCTGAGCGCATCGACAAACGCAGAGAAAAGCCGCGTGGGATGCGGTGGCCATTCGGCACGATCACGCTGCGTCGTGTTTGTGGCAACAGCACGCCCGAGCAAGTACTCGACCTCGATGGCGAGCACGGCTCACTCCGCCCCTGCCTCGCGGCTCAACGCAACCAGCTTTGCCAATTTCGGTTGTGGCTTCATCATCGTGGGTTTTGGCTCCCACGGCAGGCCAACTTTTTGCGCGTATTTAACTGTCTCTTGGTAAATCTCAATCGCAGTCGCTGCGCTCATCATCTCCTCTTGTGCCGAGCCATCATGACCAAGCACCTCGAAGGGTGCGATTCCATCCGGGACTAAATCGCAACGCGAGCGAAGCGCATATCCGCGGTCACGCGACGCAGTGAGTGCAACCAAGCCAAGCGCGACGAGTACAGCACGAGCGGCGTCATCGACCTTCGGATCGAGCTTGACGTTGCCTTTCTTATCTTCGCCAATTGGGAACCTCAGACGACGAAGACCCGTGAGCGAAATCACACTTTGCTGAAGTGCGTAGTCGCAGGTGATGCCTCCCTTTTTCGAGTAGCGCACGTCACCAACGTTTTCATATTCGACCGTGACGAGAATATTGCCGTGGTTGACTTCGGACGGGCGCGTGCCCTTCGCGCGATCTTCCTTCTCCTTCTTCGAGCGATCAACAAGGCCCTTCGGTTTCCAATCCTTGTTTTTGTCAATCTCAATCTCCACGTAACGACTAACGGCCAAAGGATCCTGCCGGATGCCCCCGCGAGTCTCACCGCGTTCAACATTCACGCCAATGATCTCCGTCACAATGGTCCGCGGAAATTTGTTACCGAGGCCACCCGCTGCGCCTGTTGAATCCCATGCTCCAAAGAGCAAGGCACTCGGTGCGTGCTCGAAAAGCGCCGTCGCATTCTTGGTGTTCGCACGGGAGAGTTCTACGGCAAGCGTGCTCTTTGGATACGGTTTCCCATCAAGCTCCGAGTCACGGAAGATGGCATCGAACACGCGATGCGGAGCGGTAAGCGTTGTAACTTCGCCCACTTCTGGAATACCCGAAAAGTCCGTCACGAAATGAGGTAGCTCGATAGCGCCGCGCGCAATGAGTTCGGCGAGCGCCTCTTCTTGCCTGTTCGCAGCAGACGCGACCCCGTCAAGAAGTACACACTTCACCGAGTTGCCACCAATTCGACGTGATTCGAATACATAGACACCGCCCTCAAAGGTTGGCGGATAGAGCTTGGATCCATCCCCACCTGCGGCCTTTAGACGCTGCGTAAGTCGGATTGCAGCATGGGGCCCTGAAACAAGCTTCAACACGTCCATTGGGATTCTCCTTGCGGACGATTGACGCATCCGCACCACGATTGATTAACGGCGAGCTAGCGCAGCGACGCTATTATGCATCCAGGGGATCGCACACCCAAATTTTCAGCCGCGCTTGCCATCTTATGCGACACATCGCCACATCTCGTCGTCGGACAATCGCTTAGCGCAATGCCATCAGGGAGATGACACTCCACCCATCTTTCTCGACCACGAAATCCTGCACACGCTGCCACCCGCGCGCATCGATGACAACACGGTGTTTGCCAATCGGCAGACGCACGCGCGCCACCGCCACACGCGCAGGCAAGGTTTCCCAACCTCGCGTATCCGGAGTGTCGAGCGCTGTCAGCGTTGCCTGTGTGCCGAGCGATGCAAGCACGCCGACAACGCTTTTGCGACCCGCTGCTGTCTGAATGCCTTGACCAAGCGCAGTGCGTGCAACGAGCCGTGTGATGGCGCTCACGACAATCTTGCCTTCGATCTTTTTCCACTCCGTGCGCACCTCGCGATCCACATTGATCGCCTCCTCGAGCTGCACGTAGCCGCTATCGAGACGGCACGACGGGATTTCGTATTGGCCCTGCCCGGGTGCGAGAGTTGGATAGTTGATCCACGTCACGAGCCCCTGCGCCGCGATCTTGTTCGCAGCCGAGACGTCGTTCGGGGCTAGCGCACCCGAGAAATACGTAAGTGCAAGGCCAATGGGGATGCGCCGAGGAATCTTGTGCGGCACGCGCCCATAACCAACAACGAAGAGCACTTCACCCGAGTCGTCGTGCGCGTCTGCGGGCTCGGGCGACGATAGGACCGCTCGAATGCGCGGACTCCGAAAGCTGCCTTGCGGTGCAAGCCTTCGCACGGCGTCGCCGAGCGTTTGAAAACCCGTGAATGCGAGTGCTTCGTCGTAATAGCGAAGAGCCTCGTCTGTCCGGCCGCTCTTTTCGAACGTGAAACCCGCAAGCAAGCTCCCGAGACCCAGTACGGGGTTATCTCGTTGCCCGAGCGTGTCTCGGTAATAGTTCTGCATGACGCTGAGCCGCCGCGCCTCGATGCGCGCACCATTAAGGTCGCGCGTCTCGAGATAATTGAGCATGTTCAGCGTATTGATCATGAGCTTTTCATACGGCGGAGCGCGATACCTGCCCGACGATCCGCTGAAAACATACTCGCCAATCGAATCACCTACGTTGTGCGCGAGATCGAGCATGTCGATGGCTTTGTCCGCCGCCTCAAAATCGCGTTTCGATGGATCAAACTCGGAAATGCCTTGCTGGATGCTGGCGCGGTCAAGAACCAGAATGGCGTTGTCGCCATCCATGTCTTTCGGCAATTCCTTGTTGCTCGCGACGTCGAGCTGCTTATTGAGTGCGCTGATGGCACGCCTCGCATCTCCTGCGTCGAGCGCCGCACGCACGGGCACGGTGCGCGCGGAATGCCCCCCGCACCCTACGAGCCACAGAGCCATCACGACCGCGGCAACTCCACGAAGGTGTTTACCAGCCTGCTGCGCGAATCGATGCGTCGGTTGGGCGCTGCGCACGGTGCAATTACTTGATGGCTTTGGTGATGTACGTTCTTGCCTGGAATTTGATGGCGCTCGTCTCGATTTCGATGACTTGCAAAAAGATGAAGTACTGTACGCGGCGCATGTCCCTGGCGCGTTCATCAGACGCGGACACTTTGCCAGTGATGAAGTATTTTGCACCGAGCTGCCTACCGTACCTGGCTGCATTCGCCGGATTGAAAATCGGGTGCTGCTGGCCTTCCACTTCGCGGATGATCTGATCTTGCCGGTCGCGCGCAATCATCTGTACGGTATTCGACTCGACGAGCCACGTCTCCGTTTCGCTCAGCATGGCGCTCAGCATGGAGTCGATATGTTCGCTGGTCTCGTTCTGGAATGGGAATACCGCAACGGTGGCCGGCGGACGCGACGTGCGCCATTCGTACATGACAGGCGACTCGCGAAGCTTGTTGAGCGTCTCGGAAAGCGCGCGTTGGACGTCGTCTCTGTCGAGGCTCGTCGAGAGCGCGGGAGCATCGACGCTCGGATCGTTTGCGCCGCGAACGACTCTCTTTCCCCCGCAACCAGCAGCGCCAACGGAGAGAACGAGGGCGGACGCAAGAATGAACATGGGTGAGACAAAGCGCAGTGTCATGGGGACAAACCTTCGTGAGAGATTAACGATTGGCAAAGAGAGCGGGTCGATGCGTGAACGACCTTAGCCGATTTTCTGAGAGCGTGTAGGGCAGCCTGCTGCGCGAAATCGATTCGTCGGTTGGGCGCTGCGCTCCGTGCTCAAAGGCCTTAAGCCTGTTCCGCCCGGTGCTCGCGCTCCGCCCTAGCCCGGATAATTCACGACGACTCCACTCAGACGAACCGATCCCTTTGCTGCAAAGGACGTACGGCTTTTGTCGGACCTGCGGCGTACGTACAGTACGCCTCGGTCCTGCGATACGGCGTG
>WQYX01000028.1 GCA_009781005.1 Polyangiaceae bacterium
ACCGCTTTCGATTTGACGCGATCTCATCGTTGGGGCCTGCGGTGCGGTCCTCAAAGCCTTCAAGGCTGTTCCGGTCCGCTCCTCGGCCCCGCCTCGACCTCGCGTCAACTTGAAAGCGGTCTACCCGCACGTGGAAAAGTATGAAAAATAGATAGGATTCTTTTCTTATAAAATTACGAAGAAGCTGAAATAGACTGAAAAATAGATCTTTTTGCGAACGCCAACGTCTGTCCTCGCTCGAGAGGTGTAGGCGATGGAAAGCCAGGCAAGAGTCGCATTGACGTTCGCGATCTACCAGGGTGACGAGCTCGTTCGGCGCGAGACGGTCACTCAGAGCATCGTGAAGATTGGAAAGGATCCGCGGAGCCAACTCCGTGTCGACGACGATCTCGCGTCACGCATGCACGCCGTCATCGAGGTGGCTAGTCCTTCGGACATCACGATCATCGACCTCGGTAACGAGCCAGGCACGATGGTCAATGGCCAGCGCGTCGACACGTGCAAGGTCCACCCTGGTGATCGGATTCAGATCGGATCGACCGTGATTCGGCTCGAGAGCGTGAGATTTGCGAGCGCACCGGAGCTCGCGCCGAATCCATTTGTGGCGGCGCCTGCTGTTTCCCCGTTTGCGCCGGTGAACCCATTCATCGCGTCGGCGGTGGAGAGCTACGGCGAGCGCATCAACGCGCCTGGCGGTAGCGATTTCGATCCGAACCAACCGTACACGTACGTGATGATGAAGAGCGGTCCGGAGGTGCGACCGGAGGAGGTGGAGACGCACGCGGCGGCAGTGGAAGTCGTCATCAAGTGGGACACCAACACGCTCCACGTCTCACACCAGAACCCGCCGAAGGGCTTTTACGTCGGCGAGGAGAGAAGCCACGTCGTCGGAAAGATGCAACTCGGTTGCGATTACTTCGTGCCGAGCGAAGTGCTCGGTGTCACGCGCGCGCCCATCGTCGTCGCGCGCGGCATCGCGGTGGTGGTCATCATGTTGCCGCGGTCCACGGGCACTGTGGAGATCCCCGGCCAAGGCACGGTGACGTTCGACGAACTCATCGCATCGGGGCGTGCGGGTTCATCCAGCGAGCTCTCGGGTGCGCACGAATTCGTGCTTCCAAACAACGCAAAAGCGCGCATGGAACTCGCGAGTCTCGTGTTCGAAGTGAGCGCAGTGAACGCAGGCAAGGCGCTGCCGGCGAGTGGATTCTCGAGTCTGGAGCCTGCCGCGGCGCTGTTCTTCAGTCTGTCGTTCTTGCTCCACGTCGGCATCGTTGCGTCGATGGCGTTCTTCATGCCGAAGATGGGCGGCGACGACACGGAAGCCATCACGCGTGATCAGTCTCTCTTCATTCAGAAGATGCTCAATGCATCTGCCGAGCGCGAGAAGGAAGAGAAGCAGATCGAACAACAGGCCGGCACTGCGGGGCAGCAGGGAGGCGGACCCGCTGGCGCATCCGCGCAAGATGAAGAGGGTTCCATGGGCAACCCGAACAGCCTCGCGAGGAACGGGCGGTACGGTGTTCAAGGCCCAAAGGACAATCCGGATCCGCATCTCGCGCGTCAGGCGGCGCAGAGAGAAGCATTGGATTTCGGCATGCTCGGCCTGCTCAACACGGGTGGCGGAGGTGATCCGAAGGCGCCAACATCGCCGTGGGGTCGCGAAGATTCATCCGGCAACGATCCGCGGAGTGCACTCGGGAACATGTGGGGTGACACGATCGACGAATCGTTCGGCACCGGCGGTCTTGGTCTTTCCGGTCCTGGACTTGGCGGCGGCGGAACGAGCGAGAACATCGGTCTCGAGAAGATCGGGCCTGACGTGTGGGGGGGCGGCAATTGCGTTGGTCCCGGCTGCAAAAGGAACTTCGGCCCCGGCCGCGGGCCTGGCGGCATCGGCATCGGCCGTGATCCCGGTGCCCGTTCCCCACATGTGGCGAAGCCACCGACGCTCACCATGCAGGACGCGCAAGTGAGCGGCCGCCTGCCGGCAGATGTCATTCAGCGCATCGTTCGCCAAAACTTCGGTCGCTTCCGTGCCTGCTACGAGAATGCGTTGCGCACGAATCCGAATCTGTCGGGACGCGTTACGGTCAAATTTGTCGTCGATCGCTCGGGAGGCGTGTCGATGGCGCAAGATGGTGGATCGGATCTCGCGGATCAAGGTGTCGTGTCATGCGTGGTTCGCAGCTTCACGAATCTGTCGTTCCCGCAGCCCGAAGGCAGCATCGTCACGGTCATCTATCCGATCATGTTCACTCCCGGCGATTAAGCGGCCCCATCCGCGCGCGAGCTTCGCTCTCCGCGCCGCCTTCCCCTCTGAAAGCACGGACGGAGAAGGCTCGCGAGTGCGGTTCGGGCTACTCAGTTGGTGAGTATTGATGATCACGTAAGATCACGACTTGGATCTTGCGCTGCGGAATACACCCACTAGCCCGGATAATTCATGACGCGATTGCGGTAGAAGGCCGAGACCGCAGCGAAAAGGGCGCACGCCGTATCGCAGGACCGAGGCGTACTGTAACGTACGCCGCAGGTCCGAGAAACGCCGTACGACCTTTGCAGCGCGGAGTCGTCATGAATTATCCGGGCTAGAGCCAGCGCTCATGAGAGTCACCATCGTACTTTCGTTTCTTTCGATCTCCGTTTTTAGCTTCATCGCGTGCGGCGGAAATGACACCGCGGACGATTCGGAGTCGACGCAGGATGATTCCGATGCGTCTTCCGTCGACAACGCCAGTTCTTCGTCTAGCGACACTGGTTCTTCGGGCCGCCGCGACTCCGGCGCCGATGCGAACGGCGGGACGACTTCCGGTGACGTGGGTCCGCCGCCCAGCGGCACGTGCACGGTCACAAAGGACAAGAATGGCTTTTTCACGCGCAACTCGAGCCTCGGTTCATACGTCGCGTATGTGCCTGCGAGCTACTCACCGAACACGCCCATGCGGCTTATCGTGGGATTGCACGGCTGCGGCGACGACGCGTTGAACTTCGCGCATTGGGCCATCAACCCGAACACCGCAACACAGCAGTACATTGGCATTTCCGTGGATGGCGCCACGTCGCCGGATGGTGAGGGTTGTTGGGACGTTGGCAACGACGACCCGAAGGTTCTCGCGGCAGTGGACGATATTTCGAAGTGTTACTGGGTTGATCAATCAAGGATCACAATTGCAGGTTATTCGTCTGGTGGGATTCTGGCTTACAGCGTTGGCCTGCAGAACGCGTCGCGATTCGCAGGCATTCTCATTGAGGATTCGGGCCTCTACCCACTCGACGAGGACACGCTGCTTGCGAATGCGTGGTGGGAAACTCCCGATTGCAAATATCACTCACGATCACGACTCGGACTTTCCGCTCGCTCAGGTGCAAGCCGATTGGGACAAGATCACGGCGGCCGGCTTTCCGCTGGCGAGCAAGATTGTTTCTGGCACGCATAGCGGAACCGGCACCGACTGGTCCGGCTGGCTCATCCCCCAGTCCGCGGGTTGGTCACTGCCGTAACTCAGAACGCGGACGATTTTAGGAATTGGCACAAGAAAGTCTCGACCTCCGAACCGGGGCCGCCAATGTATTCGCCTCCGAAGATGGCGAATTGGTGGTGGACCCCCTGATCGTTACGCAAGTTCGAGAACTTACTAACAACATGATCCCAGTACGGGTGTGCACCCTTAGCAACAAACCAGTTCGGGTCATTCAGTACCGCTGTTACATTTTGGTTTAGCCCAATCGCTTTCACAATCTTGTTGTGAGTTATAACGTTGAACGCGCCGCCGACCATTCGAAGTTTTGGAGTCTTTGCGATCGATTTATACCATTGAACAATTTCGTTGATCTTCGTACCGGTCTTATTGCAGTCGAACAAGTACAACTCCTCAACTTGATGTTTGTTGGCCGCCAACGCCTTCCAGAGTGCCTCGCCCCCATAACTGAAAGCGCTCAAACCAAATCGACCTAACCGAGCATTCGCAACGTTCCGGCAAATAAGCTGACGTGCCCACAAGTTGCGAAGGATCTGCTCACAGAGAGTGGGCAAATCCTTCGTTACTGCTTTGCCAAACGCTCCACCAGACGGCCATGGATGAATCATGAGCACTGCACGCCCGGATTTCACGAGCGCGTTTTCGAATCCACAAAAAAGCCAGATTTCGTTCCGATCCTCGATGTGATCACGCTCATATGCACGAGCATAAGGATCGAAATCATCTTTCGGGGCGAGCAAGTACCGCATAAGCTCCCACATCTCATGCGCTTGATCTACCTTCGTATATCCAAACTGGCTGGAGGGACGAAAGAACGTCAAGCAAGAAACGGCAGCTTCTGAGGATGCGATGCATTTATCAGGCACGCTCGCAAACCACACAATCGGGAAACCACCCGTATAACCTAAAGGCACCAATCGGGAGCCTGGCTGATGGCCCTGATGATACTCAGTCCAGTATTTGGCATAAACTTGCCAGAATGGCTCAATGTCGACAAATTCAGTTCGCAGCGTGATGACTGCTGCTCCAATTGGGCCCGCGTTACTCATGCCCGCTAGACCCTTGATAACAGCAAGTGGATGGGGCCCTCCACCGAACGCGGCCATGGGATCGGGATCGATCCGCGTTCCATCCTTGACGGTATAGGATTGCTCGATTCGAAGAACCTCCGCACTCGTGGCCGGAAACTTCGTTGTTGCCGGGAAAGACGCCACGAATGACGCCTTGAGCGTTAGCTTGGTGGTTCCATTCGGAACCTCGAATACCCGTTTTCCAAGCGGTGCGGATATGGGAGAGAGGGCCTTTCCATCGACTGCGAGCTCAATGGCTGCGCCAGCGTCTGGCAGAAGAGGCGATCGTTCATTGAGCCATTTAACGGTGACCTGGATCATAGCTTCCTTCGCATGGATTTAAATTTGGACATACTCATCAGTTTGGCGAAACTGGGGTTGGACTTGAAGATATGGAGGCGGTCCGGCGGTACTTTTTGAGCTGCCCGTGGTTCCACTTCCACTCCCAAGAATCAAGGGAACATACCTTCTTATAGTCTGCATGCGCTTTCTTGAAGCCAGGGTTCGATGCAAAAAATTCCATCGCAACGGGACAGCCCCTACAATGCGCTTCCTCGAAAACCAGGGTATCGTTTCGGACTCGTGGAACAAAACTAATCCAAGGAACCGCGTCATCGAAATTGTTGCCAGGCAGTCCTGTTGCTTGTTCAAAGACAACGCGAAGGACACTTCCCTCGAGCGCATAGAGAATCGTCTTGACGTACGAGCTATAATCAGAGGCTCCCATGAATCGATAGCAGCGGAGAAGGGGAGCATCACGACCGGGCAACAGGAGCTCGCGATCACAAGTGCATTGGTCTCGCTCAGGCCCTCTAGAGGGGCAGCTCTTGTCGCGCGGGAAGTGCACATGATGTGCCTTCAGCCAAGCATCGAGGTCCAAAGGAGGCGTAGCAGCTCCACTAAAGGGAGTGTAGTCACCGATTGGATCTCCGTCTGGGCAGTCGCCGCGTAAATGCCGCATTAACTCCGTTCGGGGATCGTATTCGGACGCCGTGTTGGGGCTGGCCGATGCATCCACAGCATCCGGGCTTTCTGAGTGCGCATCTGCGTTCACTACATCTACATCTCGATCTACATCTCGAATTTCCACATGCTGGTGAGACGGCAAATCCGGAGAGCGGCATGCAACCAGAAAGGGTGGAAGCCAAAGAATAAGCTTCATGTTTCCTCCAGCTCTTTTCCCTCCGCTGTGGTCGAGTCAGGCTTCCGATCGATGGGCAGCTTTTCCAAAAAGTTGTTGAGAAACTTGAAGTCTGCACGCTCCATCGCTTGGTGAATCGCGTCAATTTTCGCTTCAACCCACGTTGTACTTGGCTCCGATTTGCATGCGATTTTGACGGCTGCTCCGCTTCCATCCGCGTGCGCTTGGAAGAGGGACAATCCCGAGTCATCCTCCGAATCGGCAAAGGACCACGAGCCACGGTTTGCAAGCGCGAGATCTCCCCAGCTTGGGGCATGCCCAACGTCGTAGAAGTCGAATCGGGTGGCAATCATCAACGTTTGCGGCTTGCCCGACGGAATCTTGACCGGCTTCGTCGCATTGGTGAGCGCGCGTATCTGAACGTTTTCATCGAGCTTCGCTCGGGTGTACCGTGGCAGCTTCTCGCTGCCAGAGAGCGCCTGACGCAACGATGCCGGATCGAGCACCCTGGCAATGGCGGTCCCCGCAACCCCACGGGTGCGAGCGGCCCCATCCGCACCCGTCACACATACCTCCTCCCCTGACGGCGTCTCGAGCAGCACACGCACATTGGCAAGTGGCTGCTCTCTTTCATTCACCAGAATCAACTCGTATGGAACAATCGTCTTGTCCGACGCTTCCGGATCACGCTGTGGAGTCATCGCTGCAGATTGCTCGCCCTGCCCAGCCGAGGAACCGGACTCGATGAGAACATCCATCTGTCCTGAAATCAGCGTGGCACCGCAGGCCGTACTATCACCATGCCGAGCAACCGGCGCACCATCGATCTGCACCACGGGATCTCCCGTGACAATGGGGTTGGTACCATGCCCCGGCATCGGACAGGCCACCGGATCCCCCACCCGCGCGATCGGCTTCCCATCAGCATCCGTCAACGTCCCTCCCTTGAGGACGACCCCACCATGCGAAGTTTTATCTCCTACAACGATAAGTGGTTTTCCCATGACCTCGTTATAAGCGAGGAGATGACAGTGCGACCAGCAAAGATCTGGGTTAGCCTCAGCGGTCATGGTCCAAACCACCACGACTCCCAGCAAAAATATCCTCGAACAAACCCCCGGCCGCGCGCTCACATTCTTGCGTGGTCTTACCAAATCGCGAGTGCTGTACATGCAGCTCGCTGCGGCTGGCTACACGGCCGACGATCATCAAGAGGGCTGGCACCTTCTTTTCAAAGCGAGTGGCTACGTGCCGACCGAGCCACCACCTCGCATTACGAAGTCGCCAGCGTTCGATGCGCTCACCGAGCTCGATGCGTGGGATGAGAGCGGTTTCGCACGCGTTCGGGCGGCACTCGAGCGACTGCACCCGCACCAGGCTGCGTTCGTCTTCGCCGGACCGCTGACTGCATCGACCGGTGCTGGCGCGGTGGTTGGCGTCAAGACGCTGCTCGATCGGCTCGACGCCCTCGAGTCAGGTAAGGGGCGCGACAAGAGCGATCAGAAGGGTGACGCGGCGGCCATCGCGACGCTCGACAAACGCGGCATCACCAAAGCCGAGCGCAAACGCCTGCGAGCGCTCGTCGACGCCGCGCGCGACGTGGGTGACGCCGAGCCCGAGGGGTCGCCGGCCGTCGCCGATTCGTCGCACTCCAAGGATCTGGCGAAGCTCTATGCATGGTACAAGGATTGGTCTGTCACGGCGCACAGCGTGATCAAGAAGCGCGCGTCGCTCATCATGCTCGGACTCGCGAAGAGAAAGTCGTCCAAGTCCAAGGGAGACGAAGCTCCGGCCGCCGACGGGTCCGAGGTCGAAAACCCCGCGAAAACAGACGCTCTCTAACCTTCCTGATGGCCAAGAAGCTTCCCTGATGGGCCGCGGAGTCTTCCAGACCGGATTTTGGCTTAAATTTTCGATCTCGAAGCCCGCGCTCGGTCCTTCCAACCTCGAAAGGGCGTCTTTCTCGGCAGATTTTCGGTCAGGGAAGCTTCATTTCCATCAGGGAAGCTTCGAAGATCGTCGGGGAAGCTTCAGGACGGTCATGACGGGCGACAAACTCGTACTCCACGCCCCGAAACCAGTCAGATCATGCGAAGAATCCTATGACACCTCGTCGCTGCGGACGGTAAACTGCGCGCCGACTTGGAAGGATACTCAAGGATGCGACTCCATACACTCGCTGTCATGATTGCGGTTGGTTCGCTCGTGTGCACTCCGGCGAGCGCACAATTTATACGCAGAAAGAAGAGGCTAGTTAGCCTCGATTCGCTCGCGACGGCTGTCGAACTCGCTCTCAGGTGGGCGAAAAGAACACCGGAAGTAGCAGCTTGGATCTAGATTGCACCACCGGAGCCAAGCCCTATGCGAATCACTGTCGTACTTCTGTCTCTTTCGATCTCAATTCTTAGCCTCATTGCGTGCGGTGGAAGCGACACCGCGGATGATTCCCCAACGTCCCCAGCGGACCCGGAGTCGACGCAGGACTCCGATGCGACTTCCATCGACAGCGCCGATTCTTCTTCAGCCGCCGATACTGATTCATCAGCAAACGATGCCTCTTCAGCAAACGATGCCGGCTCTTCGTCGCGTGACGCTGGTTCTTCGAGGCGCGACTCTGGTGCTTCGGCCGGCGACTCCGGCGCTGTTGCGAACGACAGCGGGACGACTTCCGACTCCGGCGCTGTTGCGAACGACAGCGGGACGACTTCCGACTCCGGCGCTGTTGCGAACGACAGCGGGACGACTTCCGGTGATGCGGGTCCGCCGCCGAACGTCGTGTGCTCGATCGTGAAGGGCAGCTTCTTCACGGTCAGCACGAGCCAAGTGTCATACGTCGCATATGTGCCTACGAGCTACTCGCCGAACACGCCCATGAGGCTCATCGTGGGATTGCATGGCTGCGGCGATACTGCGGCAAACTTCGCACAATGGGCCATCAACCCGAACACCGCAACGCAACAGTACATCGGTATTGCCGTGGATGGCGCAACGTATGGCGGCGGCTGCTGGGATGTTGGCAATGACGACCCGAAAGTCCTCGCGGCAGTGGACGATATCTCGAAATGTTATTGGATTGATCAATCGAAGATCACCATCGCGGGGTACTCGTCCGGTGGGCTCGTGGCTTACAACGTTGGCCTGCAGAACGCGTCGCGCTTCGCGGGCATTCTCATCGAGGACTCTGGCCTCTACCCACTCAATGAGGACGCGCTGCTTGCGAACGCATCGCGCAAGATCCCAATTGCAAATATCACTCACGATAGCGACACGGAGTTTCCGCTCGCTCAGGTGCAGGCCGATTGGGATAAGATCACAAAGGCTGGTTTTCCGCTGACGAGCAAAGTTGTTTCAGGCACGCATGACGGAACCGGCACCGACTGGTCCGGCTGGCTCATCCCCCAATCGGCGAACTGGTCGGTTCCGTGACCGCTCCAACTGGGGGCACTTGTAGAGTAGGGGGCGTTCCCTTACACTTCGCCGCCCATGAAAACGGTGAAGTTTTTCGGCGCGCTCCTTGCGATTTCGCTTGCAACGTTTGGTGCGGGTTGCAGTCGCAACAACATCGAAGCCGTGAACCTCGCCAACGAAGCAGATCAGGCGAAGGCCACCGATCTGGAGGGCGCCATCTCCAAGTACGAGCAGGCGATGAACCTCGATCCAACGAACCATCGCATCCTCTGGAAGCTCGCGCAGGCGTACGCAAAGAAGGAAGCATGGGACAAGGTCGCCACCACCTGCGCGCGCGCCGAGAAGCTCGCGCCGAAGTTCGCCAATTACTTCTTCCTCCACGGTTACGCGCTCTCGCAGCAAGCCGCCAAAGGGGCCACGTCGTACGCCGACGCGAAGCCGCCGCTCGAAGAGTCCATCCGGCTCGATCCGAACGGCCCGAACTATCCCGCGGCGAACGATGCGTGGGACGCGAGGAACGCGGGGGCGGCGCACCACGAGCTCGCGGAGGTTCTCCTTCATCTCGACGATGAAGCAGGCGCGCTCAAGGCGTACACGCAGGCGATCGTCGTCAGGCCCGACACGCTCGGTTTTTATCCGCCGCTCGCGGACCTCTATCTGCGTCTGAACCACCTCCCGGAGGCCGAGCAGGTGCTCCACGAGGCCGTCGGTCTCGCGAAGGAAGGCGACAAGTCGCTCTTCAACATTCACAGCCTGCTCGGCGACATCGCAGATCGGAAGCACGATCTCAACAAAGCCGTCAGCGAGTACGAGCTCGCGCGAAAGGCATGCGGATCATGCACCGAGCCCGGACAGCAGATCGCGTTTTTCAATCTCGGTGCGGCGTACGCGAGCCTGACACCGCCGAAGAAGAGTGAGGCGATTGCGCAGCTTCAATCCTTCCAGCGCGTGGTCTGCAAGGGCGCAGCGGCACAGCGTTACGCGGACCAGTGCACACAGGCACAACAGCTCGCGACCAAGCTTGGTGGAACGCTTCAGTAGACTGCCTGCGACAGGGGCAGGCACGGGGGCAGGCCGGCAGGCCCCTACAGTCGACAACGCACTGTGATAGGGCAGGCACGGGGGCCTGCCCCTACGGCCGACAACGCACTGTGATAGGGCAGGCACGGGGGCCTGCCCTATCACTACGGCCGCCAAACCACCGTAGGGGCGGCCCCCCGTGGCCGCCCTTCTCTCCTCTTCGTTGCGCCACGCTGCAAAATTCGAATTCACTTGTTCATTTGGTAGGCGACATGCCTACACGCACGGGGTCGCAGAAAATTGCTTGCGATCATTGTGATCAACGCCACCACTTGCTGCGCGCGCTCTGATAGGTTGCACACGAACGTTTTCGATTTGCCGCGATCTCATCGTTGGGGCCTGCGGTCCCGCCTCGATTTCGCGTCAACTTGAAAGCGGTCTTGCCACAAGGCGTGTCGGTTTTTGGATAACCGAGGGAGTCAATGGACCTGCAGGAACGTCTCACGCAGCTCGAAAACGTTCGCGATTGGCAAGGGCTCGTCGAAGAGCTCGAAAAAGCAGTTCAGTCCGCGAGCGACAACGAAGCGAAAGCAAGTTTCCATCTGCGACTAGGCCACGTTCTCGAGCAGAAATTCCTCGCGCACGTGAAGGCCCTCAAGCACTTCCAGGACGCGTACAAACTCAATCCCGTCCTTGGCGAGAGTTTGGAGGCAGCTCGCACCGTCTACTGGTCGCTCGGGAAAGTGAACATGGTGCAGAAGCTGCTCGAGCTCGAGCTGCGCACCGCCAAGGACGAATCACGTGTGACCGAGCTGCTCACCGAGCTCGGCGACGTGCTCTGCGATCTTGGTAACTACGACAAGGCGACGAGCACGTACGCGCGTGCGCTCGCAACGAGCGGAGGCAAGAGCGCTGAAGCGCGCTCCTGCCTCGAGGACGTGCAAGCCGATAGCGGATCGTGGCAGGCGCACGTCAAAGAGCTCCTACGCATGGCAGACGAGACGACGTCCGTTGCCGCGAAGGGCCACCTCTTTTTGCGTGCGGTGCGCATCACGCGTCGCTTCGGGCCAGACGACGTGGTCGGATTGCTTGCGCGCGCGTACACCGCGGACCCGCTCCACTTGCAGGTTGCGGCGCTCTACGAAGGCGCCGTCTCGGAGCAGGGCAAGCTCGATGAACTCGAGGCTCTCCAGCTCCGTTTGATCAACGAACAGAGCGACACCAAGGTGCGCGCGCGCTTCGCGCATTTCTTTGGTACGCGCTGGGTGTCGCGTCATCAGAATGCCGACACGGGGTTGAAGTTTCTCGAGATGTCACTCCATCTCGATCCCGAGAACGTCGCTGCGTTCTATTACCTGCGCGACGCCTACGGCCGCAAAGGAGGCGACTGGGATCGCGTGCTCGCGCTCGTGGACGACGTGGTCACGCCGTCGACGGACAACGCGAGTGCGTCGTTCCTTCTCGGACAGGCGGGGACCATCGCGTGGCGTCAGCTCGGAAATTTGCTCCGCGCGCGCGCGGTGTTTTCGCGCCTCGGTATGATCGATCCGGCGCACCCGTCGCTCCGTGCGTTCGAGGCACAGATTGGCGAGTCGCTCTCGGCTCGGCCGGCAAGCCCCGTTGCCGAGTCCGCCCCGCTGCGCGAGACGCCGCCACCACCGGCGAAGATCGCACCGCCGATCCACGAAGAGCCCCACGAAGTAGCCCCGACACCCTCCGTCGAGGCGCCCACCTCCGAACCCGCCACCGTGAGGCTCTCGGAGCCGCCGGCGTCCGCGAAGCACGAGGCGCCCGCCAGCGTGCTGCACCAAGAGCCGCCGGCTTCCGTCGTCGCCGCGCACGCCGCGGAAGGTGACACAAGCAAGCTCGACGAGCTTCGCGCGCTCGCCGACAAGCAGGAGGCGAACAAGCGTTACAACGAGTACGTCAAGACGCTGCTCAAGCTTGCGGCCCTCGTTCCCGACGACGCCGAAAAGATTGCACTCTACACGAAAGCCGCCGAGCTCTATTCGGGCAAGTTTGCCAACCAAGCCGAGGCCGTCAAAGCGTACGAGGCGGTTCTCGCGATCGATCCGGAGAACCGCACGGCGATCGATTACCTGCGTCAGATGTACGAGAAGCGCCGGGACTGGGAGAAGCTCCTCGGTCTCGAGCGGCGGGAGGCCGAGCGCCTTTATGGCGACGAGCGCGCGCGCAAGTTCCTCGAGATCGCGAAGCTCGCGAGCGAGCGCGTCAAGAAGCCCGAGGTCTGCATCGAGCTTTGGGTGCGCGTGCTCGACAGCGATCCGTTGAACGTCGAAGCGCTCGGCGCCCTGGGTGGCCTCTACGAGCGAAGCAAGGAGTACGACAAGCTCGTTAGCGTTCTCGAAAAGCAGGTCGACGTCACTTCCGACACGGCGCCAAAGATTCAGATCCTCACGAAGCTCGGCACGATCTACGGCGATCGCCTGAACAACGACGAGGGCGCGGTCAACGCGTGGCGGCAGCTTCTTCTTCTCGATCCGCACGATCGCAAGGCGCAAGAAGCGCTCAAGAAGAAGTACCTCGCGCTCGGCCGGTGGGACGACCTCGAAGTCTTCTACGCGGAGACGGGCAAGTGGGACGAGTTCATTCGCGTTCTCGAGCAACAAGAGGCGAAGGAGACCGCCGCGGACGCGAAGATCGGACTTCTCTTCAAGATCGCCGAGCTCTGGTCGAGCAAGAAGCAGAAGAACGATCGCGCGGCGCGCGCTTATGAAAAGGTTCTCGAGCTCGATCCGTCGAGTTTGCGCGCTGCGGAAGCCCTCATTCCGATCTACTCGCACGCGGGCAACTCGAAGGCGCTCGCAAACGCGATCGAAGTCAAGCTCGGTCACGAGGAAGACGATCACGCGAAGCTCGCGCTCCTGCGCGAAGTCGCCGCTCTCTACGAAGGCAAAGTCAAAGAGCCCGAGAAGGCATTCGCGCGCTATCTGGCGGCGTTTGCGCTCTTCCCGTCGGATGAACAGAGCACGGTCGACGTCGAACGCGCGGCAAAGGCCACCGGTGGGTGGTCCGAGGTCGAAGCGGCTTATCGCACGGCCATCGATCGAACGACGGATTCAGGCGACGTGTCGCTCGCCATCACGCTGCGCCTCAAGCTCGGTCGCGTCCTCGTGGAGGAGATGAACCAGGTCGATCAGGCGCTCGAAGTCTATCGTGCCGTCTACGACGCGGACAGCGACAACGTCGACGCGCTCGCGGCGCTCGAGCGTCTTTATCGCGCGACGGAGCGCTACACGGATCTGCTCGGCATCTACGAGAAGCGACGCGATCTCTCGCAGGACCACGAAGAGAAGAAGCAAATCAGCTACGAGATCGCGAAGCTCTACGAGACCGAGGTCAAGGATCTCGATCGCGCCATCGACACGTACAACGGCGTCTTGGAAGACGAGCCAACGGACAGCCGTGCGCTCGCGGCGCTCGACGTGCTCTACGGGCAGCTCGAACGCTGGGAGCCGTACGTCGACACGTTGCGCCGCCGGATCGAGCTCGATACGACCGAACAGGAGCTCATCGATCTCAAGTTCCGGCTCGGTCAGACGCTCGAGCAGCATATCGGCGATGCGGCTTCCGCGCTCGACAACTACCGCGAGATCCTCCTCCTCAACGCGCAACACGACGGCGCGCGCGAGGCTCTCGAAGCCATGCTCGGCAACGAGTCGCTGCGCGGCCAATCCGCCGCCATCCTCGAGAACATTTACGAGGAGCGCGGCGATTCGGTGAAGCTCCTCACGGCGCTCGACATCCTCAGCGAGAGCGAGGACAGCGCCGACAAGCGCGTCGCGCTCTTGCGCAAGATCGCGCGCGTGTCGAGCGAGATGTTGAACGATCACGCGCGTGCGTTCAAAGCGCTCGCGTCGGCGCTCCGCGAGCAGCCCGACAACGCGCAGGCGCGCGCCGAGATCGAGCACATCGCCGAGATCTCGACGACGTGGAAGTCGCTCACGGTGCTCTACGAGCAGATTGCCGACAGCGTGACCAACGGCGATCTCGCGCGCTCGTACTGGATGCGTTCGGCGCAGATCGAAGATCAGGAGCTCGGTCTCGTCGACGAAGCCGCGGCCGGTTACGTCCGCGTCCTGTCGCTCGATCCCGCCGACGGCGAAGCCCTCGACGCTCTCGAGGCGCTCTTCGTCCGCACGCAGCGCTGGACCGATCTCATCGGCGTCATCGAGCGCCGCATCGAGCAGACCGCCGATCCCGCGCGGCGGGAAGCTCTTTACGTGCAGATGGCACGCATTTACGACGGCGAGCTCGGTCGTCCGGACGACGCGGTCACGTCCTACAAGCGCGTTCTCGATCTGGATCCTGCGAGCCACACGGCGCTCGAGGCGCTCGACGCGCTCTTCACGCGGCAGCGGCGGTGGGCCGATCTCGCGGAGAACCTCGAGGCGCAGCTCGCCCTCGCAACGGACGCGGACATGCAACTGTCGCTCATGCTCCGTCTCGCGTCGCTGCGCGAGGCGGAGATGGGTCAGATCGAGCAGGCCATCGACGGCTATCGCTCGGTGCTCGAACGTGACGTGACGAACGCGCAGGCGCTCGCGGCGCTCGAGCGGCTCGGCCGCGAACCCGACTACGAGCTCGTGATCGCCGACTTGCTCGAGCCGCTCTACCGCCAGATCGGCGACTACCAGAAGCTCATTTTCGCACACGAAGTGCAGGTGCGCCGCGCGGACGACGTCTCACGCCGCGTCGATCTCTTGCACCAGATCGCGGGGCTCTACGAAGACGCCGCTGCCGATCTCGACAGCGCATTCGCGACGCACGCGCGCGCCCTCAGGGAGGATCCGGCGAGCGAAGTCACGCAGCAGCAGATCGACCGTGTGGCGCGCGCCACGGGGCGCTTCGCGGATCTCGCGAAGGTGTACCGCCAACTCGGAGAAGAGATCCAAGACGTCGAGCTCGCGAGCTCGCTCTTCATGATCAGCGCGCACGTCTACGAAGCGGACATCGGCGACGTCAACACGGCCATCTCGCTCTACCGTCGCGTCCTCGAGACCGAGCCGGCGCACCTCGCGGCGGCCGAGTCCCTCGAGCGCCTCTTCCGCCACACCGAGCGCTACGAGGATCTGTCGCTCATCTTGCAGCGCAAGGCCGAGATCCTCTCCGATCCCAGCGACAAGAAGAATGCGCTCTTCCAGGCTGCGGCCATTGAGGAGGACCTTCTCGAAAGGCCCGAGGCAGCTATTGCAGTTTACAAGAAAGTGCTCGACATCGACGAGGACGATGTCCGCGCGCTCGACGCGCTCAGCAAGCGTTACCTCGGCCTGTCGCGCTGGCAGGACTTGCTTTCGGTCTACTCGAAGAAGGCCGATCTCGTCGCCGATCCCGAGGAAAAGAAGCGCATCTACGATCAGGTCGGCGGCGTCTACGAACGCGAGCTCGGCGACATCCCGCGCGCCATCGACACCTACCAGAAGATCCTCGAGCTCGATCCGGACGATCGCAAGGCGCTCGAGCGCCTCGATATCCTCTATGAGCACGCAGGGAATTGGCAGGAGCTTCTGGGGATCCTCACGCGCGAAAGCGAGATGTGTGAGGACCCGAACGAGGCGATCGGTTTTCAGTATCGCATCGCGGAGCTCTACGAGAAGAGACTCGACGACGTCCCGCGCGCCATCGAGCTCTATCGCGAGATCCTCCAGCGCCAGGTGGATCACGAGCCAACCCTTCGCGCTCTCGAAGGATTGAAGAGTGGCGACAGGGATCCGCTCGGGGCTGCCGCGGTGCTCGAGCCGGTCTACGAAGCAGCGAGCGACTGGCCCCGCCTCATCAGCGTGCACGAGGTGCAGGTTCGCCATGCATCGGATGCATTTTCGCAGGTCGATCTTCTGCACCGCATCGCGCGCCTCTACGAGGATGCGCTCGAGGATCATCGCGCAGCGTTCGATACGTACGCGCGCGCTCTCGCCCTGGACAACGGCAACGAAGCCACACTTCAGAGCCTCGAACGCCTCGCGATGGTGGTGGATCGCTGGCCGGCGGTCGCTGCGCTCTACGACGCGGAGCTCGACAAACTGGCGGAGTTGCCCGATCGCTTCGTGGATCTCGCGCTCCGCACGGCGCAGATCTTCGAGACTCAGCTCGATGACGTCGACAACGCGATCGTCCGCTACCGGCGCGTCATCGAAGTCGAGCCGGAGAACCAAACGGCGGTGCGTTCGCTCGACCGGCTCTACATGCAGACCGAGCGTTGGGCCGATCTCGCAGCCATTCTCGAGCGCGAGGCGGAGATCGGTCAGAGCGCCGACGAGATCCTCGATCTCAAATACCGGCTCGGTGAAGTCGAGCAACATCGCCTGTCGAACCTCGACGCAGCGATCGCCGCGTACCGCGACGTTCTCAACGCCGCGCCCGATCACGCGCACACCCTTGCAGCGCTCGAAGGTCTCTTCGCGTCAGGGACGAAGCAAGTCGAGATCGCCGAGATCCTCGAGCCGCTCTACCGCGCCTCCGAGGAGTGGGAGAAGCTTGCCGGGGTTTACGAAGCGCAGCTCGCGCACACCGAGGGGCAAGAGGAGCGCCTCCAAGCCTACTATCGCATCGCGGATCTCTACGAGGAACGACTCGTCGATCCGGTGCAGACGCTTGCAGTCTACATCCGTGCGCTCAAAGAGTTCCCGCTCGATGAAAAATCGGGTGAAGAGGCGCCGCGCCTCTCGGGTTCCATCGACGGTGGTTGGGAGACGCTCGCGAACGCGTACGCCGACATCGTAGGGTTGCACGAGGATACGAACATCCAGCGCACGATCGGGCGCCGGCTCGCCAAGACGTTCGAAGACGAGCTCGGCGACATCGACAAAGCGGTCGAGACGTACCGTTATGTTCTGGCGGTCGCGCCGCTCGACTTGGAATCGCTCGCGAATCTCGACCGCATCTACTTGTCGATCGAGGCGTGGGAAGATCTCGCCGGCGTCCTGGAGATGCGCGTGCAGGCGGAGACGGCGGACGTCGATCTCGTCGATCTCTACGCGCGGCTCGGTGAGGTTTATGAAACGCGCCTCGGTGACATTCCGAAAGCGACGGTTGCATACCGCAAGATCTGCGACGGTCTCGACAAGACGCACGACGGTGCGGTGCAAGCGCTCGCTCGCATCTACTCGGCGCAAGGCGCGTGGGTGGATCTCAACGCGGTCTACGAACGCGAGCTCGAAAACGCGTCGGGGGACGTTGCCGAAGCCGAGATTCGAGCGCGCACTGCAAACCTCGCCTCCGAGCGCCTGAACGATCCCGCTCGCGCGATCGAGACGTGGAAGGTCGTCTTGGATCTTCGCGGCGAGGATCCGGAGGCGCTCACCGCTCTGTCGAACCTCTACGAGTCGCAGCAGGCATGGCGCGAGCTCGTCGACATCCTCGAGCGCGAGTTCGACATTGCGCCGAGCGACGACGACCGCGTCAACATCCTCACGCGTCGGGCGCGCACGTTTGCGTCGTGTCTGCATCGGGACGAGTTCGCGCTCGAGGACTGGAACCGCGTGCTCGACATCGACTACGCGAACCTCGCGGCGCTGCGCGCCATTGCCGACATTCGACGCCGGCAGAACGATCCGCAGGAGCTCGTCTCAGCGCTGCACCAGATGGTCGATCGCGCGTCTTCGCTCCTGGACGCCGAGGAACTCAAAGAGATCTTCCGCGAGCTCGGTAAGGTCTACGGCGAGTCGCTTGCGCAGCCGTTCGACGCGGCCGACGCATGGCGCAAGCTCCTCGAGGTTGGTCCCGACTTCGAGGCCATGAATGCTCTCGAGGCCATCTACCGCGGGCAGGAACAATGGCCCGACGTCATCGACGTCAAGATGCAGCGTGCGGCGGCTCTCGAGGATCCGGCTGCGAAGATCGAAGAGTACCGTCAAGTCGCCCAGCTCTGGCGCGAGACCGTGGAGGAGCCGGACAGTGCCACGGCTGCCTGGCAGCACGTTCTCGAGATCGACCCCGCACACGACGAAGCCTTTACCGAGCTCGAAAAACTCCACACCGCTGCGTCGCGCTGGGAACCGCTCGTCGAACTCTATCTCGTTCGCCTCGACACGCGCACGGAGACCGCGGAGAGGACGGATCTCCTTCGCCGCATTGCCCGCGTCTTCGAGGAGAAACTCGACGACAAGAACCAGGCGTTCGACGCGCTCATCAATGCGTTCGGCGAAGACTTCCACGATCGCGAAACGACCAAGTATCTCGAGCGCATGGCCCAAGCGACGGGTCGCTGGAACGAAGTGATCCAGACGGCGAATGGTTGGCTCGAGCAGCAGACCGAGCCGCAGCAAAAGATCCGTCTCTGTCTGCATCTCGCCAAGTGGTACGGCGACGATCTTGGTCACCCCGAGTACGCGCAGCCTTATTACGCGCAGATCGTCGCGCTCGATCCGAACAACGTCGGTGCGCTGCGCCAGATGGGGCAGCTCTATCGGAAAAATGGCAACTGGCAGCAGCTCGGCGCCACGCTCACGCGCGCGCTCGACGTGGCCGTGACGGACGTCGATCGCAAAGAGATCCAGACCGAGCTCGGTGAGTTGCTCGACAGCCAGATGGGCCAGACGGATCAAGCGATCACGTATTTCCAGCGCGCCCTCGAGGTCGATCCGCAATTCATCTCGGCGATCGAGAATCTCGAGCGCATCTACGCCGCGCGCGGGCAGAATCGGGAGCTCGTCGACATCCTCACGCGCAAGGTCCCTGCGCTGACGGATCCCGCGGAAGTCGCAAACACCAAGCTTCGTATCGCGGCTCTCTACGAACAGGCGTCGGACGCTCAGCGTGCCGCGCAGACGTATCGCGAGGTCGTCGAGATCGAGCCCGGCAATCTCCAGGGTTTGCGCGGTCTCGGGCGCGCTTACGAGACCCTCGAGCAGTGGCCCGATCTCGTCGGCGTACTCGAAGCGGAGCTCGACGTCGTCACGACGGAGAGCGATCGCATCACCATCCTCATGCAGCTCGCCGGGCTTCAGGAGGAGCAGTTCCGCAAGCCCGACGTGGCCGCGGCTCGACTCGAGCAGGTGCTCGAGATCGATCCGAACCACGAAGAGGCGTACTTCGCGCTCGAGCGTTGCTATCGCAAGCTGCGTCAGTGGAACGAACTCATCAACGTCTACGAGCGTCACGTCCTGGCCACGCTCGATCGCAAGACGAAGATCGATCTGTACGGCGCGATCGCCCAAGTTTACGCCGAGGAGATCAACGATCCCGAACGCGCCATCGACGCGTACAAGAACATCGTCGATCTCGACGACACGAACTTGCCTGCCCTGGAGGCGCTGTCGAGGCTCTACGACAAACTCGACGACGCGTCGCAGTCGATCGACTACATGACGCGCGTCGCCGAGCTCACGCAGGATGAGAAGCAGCGAGTCGAGTCCTTCTACAAGATCGGCAAGGCTCTCGACGAAAAACTCGGGGATCGCGTCGCTGCGCAGGATCGCTACGAGATGGCGCTCGATCTCGATCCGTCGCACACCGCGACGCTCGGCGCTCTTCGCCAGATCGCGGTCGACAACGCCGACTACGACAAGGCCGCGCGCTACATCGACCAGGAACAGAGCTACACGGCTGCGCCGCGCCAGCGCGCGCGCTTGCTCGTCGACTTGGGGCGCTTGCGCGAGGACATGCTCGGCGATCACGAGAGCGCCGTGCTCGCGTGGGAAGCGGCGCACGAAGCCGATCCCGAGAACGAAGAAGCCGCGCTGCCGCTCGTCGACGAATACATCGTTCGGGAGTCATGGGAGCGCGCCGAAGTGCTGCTCGACATGCTCACGCGCAAGGCAAGTAAGCGCGATCGCGGCGAGCAGCACGCGATGTGGAACAAGCTCGGGTTGGTCTCCGCGTCACTCCACAAAGACGACAAGGCCTACAAGGCGTACAGCGCGGCTCATCAACTCGATCTCACCGACCAGACGACCATCCGCGGTCTTGCGGAGGTGTGCTTCCGTCTCGGCGAATGGGGCCCGGCGCTCACCAACTTCCAGAAGGTGCTGACGTCACTCGGTGAGGACGAGAACCAGGAGCGCGCCGACGTCTACTTCAAGCTCGGATCCATCAAGCGTGAGCAGGGTCAGGTCAAGCAAGCCATCAACAACTTCGAGAAAGCTCTCGGCGTGGATGCCGCGCACGTGCCCACGCTCCAAGCCTTGGTCGGAGTCTACTCCGGTCTCAAAGACTGGAAGCAGGTCGTCGCTTACAAGCGACAGATGCTCGACTCGATGGTGGAGGGTGACGAGCGCTTCGCGTTGCTCGTCGACATCGGCGACGTCTGGAACGAACAGGACAAGAACCCCGCGCGCGCCGTTGAAGCTCTCGAGGAAGCGCGGGATCTGAAGCCGAACGATCGCCCGCTTTTGCACAAGCTGCTCTCGCTCTACGAGACGGTGCGCGCCTGGGACAAGGTCGTCGAGACCATCGAGGCCATCTCGGCCATGGAGAGGGATCCTCTCCGCAAGTACAAGTTCGTTTACGCGATGGCGCAGATCTATCGCGATCCGGACAAACTCAACGATCAGGAGCGCGCCGTTGCGCTCTTCAACGAAGCGCTCGATCTCAATCCGACGCATCTCGAGGCCTTCGAACGCATTAACAAGATCCTGACGGCGCAGAAGGATTGGAAGGCGCTCGAGCGATCGTTCCGGAAGATGCTTCGCAGGCTATCGACCGCGAACGTCGAGAACAAAGATCTCGAATTCAATCTTTGGCACAACCTGGGGCTCATCTACCGAGACCGTCTCGGCGAAGTGAACAGCGCCATCGAAGCGTTCAAGATGGCGACGCGGTACAAGCCGGACGAAGCGGTGGAGCGCCAGATCCTCGCCGAACTCTACGAGAGCACCGAGCAGCTCGACGCCGCCATCGGCGAGCACTTGATCGTTCTGCAGAGGGACCCGCTGCGGACCGATCCGTATCGGTCGCTCTACAAGCTCGCGACGAAGATGCACGACTACGACCGTGCATGGTGCATGTGTTCGGCGCTCGCGTTCCTGCACAAAGCCGACGAGGAGGAGCAGCGCTTCTTCGAGGACTACCGCCCGCGCGCGATGCTCCAAGTCAAGAGCCGGCTCGACAACGAACAGTGGATTCGGAATCTCTTTCACAAAGACGAAAACATCTTCATCGGCAAGATCTTCGAGATGGTGACGCCCGCCGCCATCGTTGCCAAGGTGCAGGCTCTCGCAAAGGCAAGGCAGCTCCCCGTTCTCGATCGCCGGTTCAAGCAAGACCCTGCAACGTCGACGGTCACGTTGGCGAAGACGTTCGGCTGGGCGGCGCAGGTTCTCGGCATCCAGCTTCCGGAGCTCTACGTCCGCAACGACACGACCGTCTCGCTCGTTGCGGTGCCCGCGCGCACGCCGGCGAGTATCGCGGGACAGAACGTGCTCACCGGCTACACGCCGCAGGAGCTCACGTTCATCGTGGGCAAGCACCTCTCGTATTACCGCGGCGAGCACTACATCAAAAATCTCTTCCCGACGCTCGGTGAGCTGAAAGTCGTCTTCTACTCGGCGATCAAGATCATCCAACCCGCCTTCAACGTCCCGCCCGAGATGGAGCAGGCCGTGAGCATGACGGCCGAGGAACTCAAGAAGTACATGCAGCCTGTCGATCGCGATGGCCTGCGCCTCGTCGTGCAGAAGTTCATCGAGGATGGCGCCAAGGCGGATCTGAAGCGCTGGATGCAGACGGTGGACATCACCTCGGCGCGCGCGGGACTCTTGCTCTGCGCCGATCTCGAGATCGCACGGAAGATCATCGCGGACGAGCCGCAGATCGCGGGTGATCTTTCACCGCCGGACAAGCTGAAGGAACTCATCGTCTTCAGCGTGAGCGACCAATACTTGGCGCTGCGCAAGGCCCTCGGCATCGCGATTGGTTGACCCCCATCGCCGGCCTTCAGATATGCGTCGCCCGCCTTCGTTGCTCGGCCTCCCCCCGTACTTAAGATGACCCATCCGCCATGGCTTCGCCTTCGGCTTGCCATGGCCGCCTTCCCTTGGCCTCGTGCTCGTCAGGCGCGCCAAGGCGCGCGCCTTCCTGCGCGCGGGCAGGGAAGGCCCGATGTACCCTTATCTAGAGTACAAATTATTTCGATCCGTTGGAGCGACTCGAGTTTGCGCGTGGAACGCGGAAGACGAGGCCCGAAGGCGTGGTGCCGAACCACGGAGAGGAGATCCCGCACTTGGTGCAGACGAGTCGGTACGCCTTCGCGGCGCCGTCGACTGCGAGCGCGATGCCGTGTGCGTCTTTCGCGCAGAGGATTGTGTCGCCGGCGCGAAACTTCGCCCAGAGTTGGTTGACCTCGGCGTGGGAAAGCGACGGAGCTTCTTCCACACCGCCCACTTCGGTCATGCCGCCCTTGTCGATCATTCGTCATGATACTTACACATGATCGCGTAAGAAGGGACTTCATCGTGATCCTACTTCGGGTATACGAGGAGGATGAGCGCCGGAGGGCGGGAGAGCCGAAGGGTCCTGATTGTTGGAGCAACGGGGCGCCTGGGTATCGCTATTGCCGAAGCCCTCGTAGGCCGCGGCGACGAAGTCGTGCTCACCGCACGCAACCTCAAGAAGCTCGAGCACCTCGCGGCCTCGCTCGATCGCGGCAGCGGTCCAGCAAAGATAGTGTGCGCGGATCTCACCCATCGTGAAGCGGTGACGCAAATCGTGGACGGGCTGCGCATTGCCATCCCGCCAACCGAGTCACGCGGCAGCATTGACGACATCGTGCTCGCGTGTGGGCCATTTCCGCGAACGGTCTTCGAAGATCTTCGGCGCGAAGATCTCGAGCGCACGTTGACCGTGCACGCCATCGCGCCCCTGTTGCTCGTCCACGCCCTCGTCGACGATCTCACCAAGTCCAAGGGCGCCGTCGTTGAACTTGGCGACGCGGGAACCACGCGCCCGTACGAGCACCACGTTGCGTACCTCACGGCGAAGGGTGCAATCCGCACGGGTCTGTGCGCGCTCGCTGTGGAGCTCGCGCCGGACGTGCGCGTGAACATCGTCGAGCTCGGCATCGTTGCCGATCCCGACGCCGATCCGCTCCGCAAGCACCAACTCGCCACGCGCTCGCAGCTCGGACGTTTCGGAACGCCGGAGGAAGTCGTGCACGTCGCGCTCGGGCTGCTCGACGCCACGTGGGCCACGGGCGAGATCTGGGGCGTCGGCCGCTGACCGCGTTCGCTGACCTGCTGCGCGCCGCAAATCGTTACGTGGACCTCCCTCGAAATACTCCGAGTATTCCTCGGTCGGTCTTCCTAGCTTTGCGTCGCTCGCGACGGTCATCAAACGCGGTCAGGTTGCTGACCTGCTGCGCGCCGCGATGCCTGCATCGACGGCGCCTTCGGCGCTGTCGGCCCGCCTTCGGCGGGGCCTCAGGGGGCCCTGCGGTGCCTGCGCACGTACTGCAAAGTACGTTTACGCGGGCTCCTCGGGCCCGCCTCGGCCTCGCGGCGCTCGCGACGGTCATCAAACGCGGTCAGGCCGCTGACCTGCTGCGCGCCGCAAATCGTTACGTGGACCTCCCTCGAAATACTCCGAGTAATTCAGTTGCGGCCCCAACCGCGCGCTCTCACCAGGTATTGCCTCTGCCTCTGCTCGGATAGCGGCGTTGTCGATATCAATGAAGCACGATAGGACGTCGCGGCATGTCGTCGCCGTCGCTATTGCATGAGGCCTTCTTGCTCTTATTCCGTAATCGGCCCGAGCTCGCGCCCGAGTTGCTTCGCGACGTGCTCGATGTTCCGTTACCCGCTTATGCCGAAGCCAAAATTGAATCAGCGGATCTTACACAAGTAACTCCGACGGAATATCGAGCCGATCTCGTGGTGCTGCTCGTCGACGGGAAACCGGTACTTGGCATTGTCGTGGAGGCGCAATTACGGAAAGATGACGGGAAGAAATATTCCTGGCCAGTCTATGTGTCGGCACTTCGAGCACGCCTGCCCGCTTTCGATTTGCCGCGATGTCATCGTTGGGGCCTGCGGTGCGGTCCTCAAAGCCGTACAAGACTGTTCCGGTCCGCTCCTCGGCCCCGCCTCGACCTCGCGTCAACTTGAAAGCGGTCTGAATGCCCAGTATACGTTACGGTGATTGCGTCGGATGATAATGTTGCGGAATGGATGCGTGGAGCAATTGACCTTAGAGCTATTGCGCTCGCGGTCTCGGCACGAAGGGCTCCCCTGCCCGCGCGCAGGAAGGGCCGCTTCGGCCCTGACGAGCACGAGGCCAAGGGGAGCACGCGCGGCGAGCGAAGCGAGAAGCGCGGAGGGGTCCCATTAACATGGCCAGCGGAACATACGAGTACCAAAGCGACTTCGTCCGAAAACATCGCGCCGCAGGTCGAGCCGAAGGCAAGGCCGAAGGTCGCGCCGAAGGCAAGGCCGAAGACGTGCTGATGGTGCTCGAAGCTAGGCACCGCACGGTCACCGAAGAGCAGAGGCAACGAATCCTGTCGTGCATGGATCTCAGCGTGCTTGACCGGTGGCTTCGCAAGGCTGTCGTGCTCACGAGTGTCGACGAGCTGTTCGCCGATTGATCCCCTTGCACGACGGGTCTTCCCCGGGCGCGCTGGATGGGGGAAGGCAGCGCGCGAGCGGGCGCGGATAGAAACTATTTACCTTTGCGCTGAAGCTGCTGGCGGGCGGCGGTTTGCACGGCGCCGGGGACTTCTTTGCTCTTCGCGATGGCTTTCAAATCGCTCTCGCGCAGGTGCACGATCCACTTCGATGAATGACCGAAGGGCGTGCGCGGATTTGCCACCAGGTTCAACTTGACCATGTAGTGGCGTGTCCATTCGCGGTTGTTCGCAATCTCGCGGAGCACGTCCTCGCAGACGTTGCGCATGCTCGCGATGCGCATGACTTCGCCGTCGCCGATGCCCGGTGACTTGATGGCCGCGACGGCGACGAGCGGGTTTGCGTCGCGCACGCCGAGCATGCGCACGGCCTTCGCGTCGACCCTTACTTCATTGAGCGTTGCAACTTGCAGGAGGCGGATCTTTGCGGGCGGACGCAGTTCGGCCCAGATCGCGTGCAGGGGCCTGGCGACTTCGGCCACCTCCTCTTGGCCGGTGAACTCGTTGATCTCGTGCGTGTCCTCGTCGTTGCCGAGCCGGATCTCGCTCGCGAGGCGCTCGGCGTCGTTGAATTGCACGTCATCGAACGTTGGCGCTTCGGTAGGCTCCGGGACGAGCTCGCTTTCGATCGCGGCCGCCGCTTGTTCGAACGCAGGAATTGCTCGCAACACGATCTTGTTGCGGACTGCGAGCTCGAGGATCCGGTCCGCCGTCGACATCCGCGTGCTCTTATTGAGGTAGAGGGCCTCGATGATCTTCGGGTTCGCGAGCATACGTTCTTCGTTCGTCGCGATCATTTCGCAGACGGGCTCGCTCGCAACTTGCGCCATGGCCACGACGGTGACGGGCTCCACGGCCGCGTGAAGCAGGATCTTCTCGGCAACGGCGACGTCACGCGCGTAGAGCGGGCCGATGACGTCGAGCACGCCGGCGTCCACGTTGTCCGCGAGCGCTCCGTTGAGCAGCGGGATCGGGAGCGCCTCGAGCGTTTTCTTCGCCGTTTCCGCGGCGCCGTCCGCGCCGGTAGACAGAAGAACGACGAGCGCGAGAGTGTCGGCCGGCTTGAGGCCGGGCACGACGCCCTTGGCCGCCATGACTCTGAGCTGTGCCGGCCCGTGCGGATCAAGGATTTTCCGCGCAGGACCGGGGAGCCTGGAGGTGTCGATCGGTAAGCTCACGGATCGAGGTTACCTGTTTTCGGCTGCAGGTGCGCATGGCCCACGCGCCCGCAGGCGTTGATCCCGTAAGCACTGGCGGAAGGAGGGTTGCTGATTTACCTTCTTCTGTCCTGGTGTTTTCATCACCAAAAGTTGTGGTTGCGAGGAGTGAATTGCGATGGGCGTAATCGATTTCGTCAAGAAGGGCGTGCGCGAGATGATGATCGCTCGCCCCGATCAATTCAAACATCTTGTAGTTTACAAGCATCCCGACCAGAATTTCCCAGCTTGGTCGCAGCTCACCATCGACAGCGACGAATGCGCTGTCTTCTTCAAGGACGGCCGCGTCGTTGGCGTGCTCCCCCCGGGGCGCCACACGCTGTCCACGCAGAATATCCCGTTTCTGAACAACATCGTGAATCGCTTTACGGGCGGTGATGTTTTCATCAGCGAGATCTATTTCGTCAAGACGGCGCCGGTTCGCTCTTTGCCGTTCGGCGGTCCCATCGGCGACATGATCGATCCGCTCACCGGCGAGCAAGTCACTCCGCGCATCTTCGGTGAGATGTCGCTCGTCGTGACGGATCCCGTCCGCTTCATCGTTGGATACACGGGTCAGGCCGCGCAAGGAGACAACGACGCGATCCTTGGGTGGATCAAGGGTCTCTTCATGAACGGCGTGAAGACGACGCTCGGAGAGCTCTGCGAAGTCGAGCAGAAGAGTCTCCTTCAGGCTGTCTCACTCACCACGAAGCTCGCGCATGCCTTCGTTGCGAACGCGCCGGAGCTGAACGACGTTGGCGTCCGTATCCTTCAGATGGGGCAGTTCACCCTGAACTTCTCCGACGAAGATCGCCAGCGCCTCGTTGCGGCGAATGCCGAGATCGCCAAAGCCAATCGCGGTGTGAAGGTGGCCGAGGCAGCGGCGAAAGCGAGGCAGTTCGAGCTCGATCAGAAATACAGTCAAGATGCTCGCTACGTTCAGAACCTCGCTGGCAATTATCAGAACTATGCGGCTGGTCAGGCCATGATGGGCGCGGGGCAGGGCATGGCTGCGCATGGTGTGGAGGGCGGCGTTGCCGGCGCTGGCGTCCAGATGGCACTCGGCGTGAGTATGGCCAATCAGATGGCCGCAGCCATGCAATCGCAGGCCGCGCCTCAGCCGCAATTCACCCCGGGCGGCGCCATGGTTTTGTGTCCGAAGTGCGGTTCGCGTCAGCCCGCTGGGAAGTTCTGTGCGGAATGCGGAACCGCGCTTGCGCAGCCGAAAAAGTTCTGCGCTGGGTGCGGGCAGGAGATGGCTGCGTCCGCGAAGTTCTGCGCAAACTGCGGAACGTCCGTGGCGGCTGAACGTCCGTGACGGCTGGTTGATGTCCAGAACGGACACGGCGTGAGCCGCAGCGGGAGTTCATCCTTTTCATACTTGCGGCGCCAGACGTGCGCCAGGATGCCGGCAGTCTCGACACGTCGGCTCCCCTGGCGGCGCGCAGGAAGGCGGGCCGTGCCGTAGGCGCGGCCCGCCTGACGAGCACCAGCCCAAGGGGAGCACGCGCGGCGAGCGAAGCGAGTGGCGCGGTGGGGTCCACTTAAGTTGACAGTCAAACGGTGTGAGGGAGATCCTTTTGGCGCTTGGCCAAGAAGAAGCTCCTCCTCGTCGACGCGGATTTGCGAAGCCTGCGAGTCCTTGAAGTCAGCCTGCGGAAGTCTGGTTACAACGTCACGTGCGCTCAGGACGGGCAGGCAGCGCTCGATGTCGTGAAGAGCCAGGCGCCGGATCTCGTCATCTGCGACACCAAGCTGCCAAATCTCGATGGTTACGGGTTCGTCCGCAAACTCAAGGATCACGCGGAATGGGAGCACATTCCGGTGATCTTTCTCGCGAGCCAGCGCTCGGTGGAAGACAAGATTCGCGGACTCGAGCTCGGAGTCGACGACTATCTCACGAAACCTATTTTCGTTCGTGAGCTGCTCGCGCGCGTCACCATGGTGCTCGCGAGGCGCACGCAGGAAACCATCGCCGGAAAGTCGTCCGCCGGCTCCACTTTGAAGACGCGCTTCGCAGGGTCGATCCAGGACATGACGGTGATCGATCTTTTGCAGACGTTCGAGATATCGAGAAAAACCGGGACGATCACGTTCAAGAGCAGTAGCCGGCTCGGCTACGTTTGGTTTCGCGATGGCAAAGTGATCGACGCGGAGATCGGTTCGCTTTGTGGTGAGGAGGCGGTTTACCGTTTGCTCGTCTTGAGCGAGGCCGACTTCGAGGTCGATTTCGGCGATATCGTGCGTGAGGACGTCATCGACGTTTCGACTTCCGTTCTCGTGATGGAGGGCATGCGGCGCGCCGACGAGTGGACTCGCCTCGTCGAACAGATCCCGTCGCTCTCTCTGGTCTTCGAAGTCGATCACGACAAACTCATCGATCGCTTGAGTGAGATCCCCGATGAACTCAATGGCATCCTTCGTTTGCTCGACGGGCGTCGCACGCTGATGGAGATCGTCGACGAGTCGCCGTTCGACGATCTCTCGACGCTCACCACGCTGTCGAAACTTTATTTCGAAGGGCTGCTCGTTTTGGCAGATCGCCGGCCTCAAGAGCGCGTCGTTCCTTCTGCGACAGAGCTCTCGCCGTCGCCGGTGACCGTGTCGTTGCGATCCGTGCGTGTTGCACGCAATTCTCCGCCGGACCTCAGAAGGACCAAGCCAGATCTTCCTGCAGCACTTCGCGCGGCAGTTCGCGGCGAACGGCCGAGGGACGTGCCTGATGCACAGTCGGACTCGCCCGAAACAAAAGCTTCGTTCGCGTTGGAGGCCGCAGCCGATCCCGCTGCGGCGCCAAAGGAGGTTGCCCGCGCAACGCCGCCGCCGGTCGCGCCCGTCGAACGGACGCCGCTCATCTTTGCGAAGTCCCCGGTGGCCATCGTCGACTGGTCCGCGCTTGCCGAGCCGGCAAAACCGTTGGGCGATGCGGTATCCGCCAACGATCACCGTGCGGGCTCGGCGGCGATGGATGAAGGCGCTGATGAGAGCGACGACGTGCCTGCTTCGGGCGAGCGCCGCGTGAGTGGTCGCAAGATGGCCATCGGGCTTGCCGTCGCCATGTTGTCGATCTCGGCGATTGCGCTGGTCGTACGTCACCAGATCCGCGGCGCGCACGACACCGCCGAAGATCTCGGCTTGCCGCTGCGCGACGCGAGCGTCGCCGTTACGTCGGCCGTCCCGTCGTTGTCGCCAGATGCCGAGTCTTCGGCGGTCGCGGAGCCTGCCCCTGCATCGTCCCCGACGCCATCGGATAGCATGCAAGATGCATCTATGTTTTCCGTTGCGGCTGCCGACGATCACGCCGAGATCCCGCCGCGGCCGCGGGCAGAAGCGCCGCCCGCGGCCGATCCACCCGCTCGGACGCCCGCGCCGCCTCCTCATGCGCACGTCGCCGCGGATCCGCTGACGGCTGGATCGCTCACGCATCGTGCGCAGCAGGCGCTCGAGACCGACGATGCGCATCAGGCGGGCCGGGCTGCGGAGCTCGCGCGTCAGGCGACGCAGAAAGATCCTGCGAGCGCCGAGGCGTGGCTGACGCTCGGTGCAGCCTACCAGTCGCTCGGCAGGCAATCGGCGGCGATCGAGGCATACCGTTCGTGCGTGAAGAAAGCCGCGGGCGCGCGCGTTGCCGAGTGCCGCGCCCTCGCCAACCTGGATTAGCGGAGTGTGCGGGGATCAAGAAAGCCGTACGCGAGATCGACGGCGATGGTCATCACGACGACGGACACCGACGTGACGATGACCGAGCCCATGATGACGGGGCCGTCCCGATCGAGCATCGCGTTGACGCTGAGCGAGCCAAGCCCCGGCCAGCGAAAGATGGCCTCGGTGACGATGGCGCCTCCGATGAGCGTGCCGAGCTCGAGACCGAGCACCGTGACGATGGGCGCAACCGCGTTGCGCAACGCGTGCCGGACGACGACGGCGAGATGCGAGAGCCCTTTGGCGCGCGCCGTGCGCACGTAATCCTGTCCGAGCTGCCAGATCATCTCGTCGCGCACGAGACGCGTGTAGTATGCAGCTCCGAAAATGCCGAGCGTGAGCGCCGGAAGCACGAGGCAAGCGAGATGCTCCGCAAGCGTCTCCCCGTAGCCATCGAGCGGTAAGAGACGTAAGCGATAGGCGACGAGCCACTGCAAGAACAGGCCGATGATGAACGTTGGTGCGCTCACACCGAGCAGGCTCGCCAGGACAGCGAGATGGTCTTTGAGCGTGCGCTTGTTCGACGCGGCGATCGTTCCTGCGAGTGTGCCGAAGACGGCTTGAAGGAGCGATGCGGCGACGGCTAGGAGGAGCGTGCGCGGGAAGCGTTCAGCGATGAGCGCGACCACCGGGCGCCGTAGCTGGTAGCTCCGTCCGAGATCGACGTGCACGGGCCCGAGGACGGCGGCGCACGTTGCATGGGCGCTATCGTCCGCGCGAACGTCATGCGGGCCGACGTGGATGAGACGCCGGAAGAAACGTGCATATTGCACATACATGGATTGGTCGAGACCGAGATCTCTGCGGATGCGTTCGACGTCCTCGGGACGCGCCTGGGCGCCTGCGACCATGCGCGCCGGATCCGAAGGCAGCGCATGGTTCACGAGGAACGTGAGAGACACGGTTGCCCACACGACGAACGCTGCCCATGCGAGGCGCCCAAGGACCTTTTGGATCACCGGGCGCCTCCAGGACGTTCGGCGCGATCGAGCCACACGCGGCTCATCTCGTGTGTCCACATCGGGTGCACGCGGTAGTTGCGCACGTAAGGCTGCCACTGCGTGTAGCCGCGATAGTAATAAGTGAAAGCCCACGGAGCGTCGTCGATGATGATTTGTTGGGCTTCTTTGTAGATTGCCTTCCGCTTGCGATCGTCGAGCTCGCGCTTCGCCTGATCGAGGAGCGCGTCAAGACGTAGGTTTTTGTAATACGACCAATTGTTCGAATCTTCCCCGGCGATCGATTTGGAATGAAAGAGTGGTTCGAGGAAGCTTTGCGCTTCGGGGTAATCTTGCGTCCAGGAGCCCGGGCCAAAGGCCGATTGTCCGCGCCGCCCTCGGATGGCCAAAAACGTAGGATAATTGACGACGCGAATCTCGATGCGAAGGCCAATCCGCGCGAGCTGTTGTGCGAGGACTTGCGCGGTGAATTCGGCCAGACCTTGCTTGTAGACGACGTAGGGAATGACGTGCGGATACCCTCCGGTCTTCGTCACCGGATCATAGGGATACCCGGCGCGCTTCATGTGCTCGAGCGCGGCTTCGTAATCGAAGCGCTGGCCGCGCAGCGAGTCGTCGTGCCCGGCAACATCGGGCGGCACGGGTTGGTCCGCGACGCGCAAGTTTGCGGCGCGCACGAGCCGGATCTGTTCGCGATCGATGGCGGCGGCAACGGCGCGCCGGACTTCGACGTTGTCGAAGGGCGCCATCTCCGTATTCATCGCCTCCCCGGCGATTTGATGTTCCGCGTGGTACGCACCGAAAGGTTTCCACCGAGGATCGGCCTGGAATTTCACCAGATCAGGCGCGAGGAAATCGGCCAGGATATCGAGCTCTCCGCTCGTGAATCGGAATCTCTGACTCGTTTGGTTGACGCGGAAGAGGAAACGAACGCCGTCGAGATAAGGTAACCCCGGTTTGAAATACCCATCGTGTCGAACGACGGTGACTTGCCTGCCGTGTTCCCAGCCCTTCGGTTCGAGCTTGAACGGGCCCGCTCCGCACGGCTGCCACGTGTCGGTGTAGCGGTGGCCCGCGCTCTTGCAGACCGGACGGAGCACCGGCATGGCGAGCGTCGGAAGAAACGTGACGTCCGGGTTTTTGAGCCGAAACGTGACGACGTAGCGGCCCTCGGCCTGCACACCTTCGAGCTCGTTCGCTTTGCCGGCAACGAAGTCCTCGTAGCCGACGATGGGTTCGAAGTACGACGCGTACGGGTTCGGCGCCGAAGGATGAAGCGCGCGCTCCACCGAGCGTTTCACGTCGTCCGCGGAGAGCTCCTCGCCGTCGTGGAAGCGTACGCCATGACGTAAGAAGAAGCGGAACGTCTTGCCGTCGTCGCCCGTGATCCAGCGCTCGGCAAGATCGGCGACGATGTTGCCGTCGTGGTCGTAGTCGATGAGTCCGGCGAAGAGAGCCTCGAGGATTTGCGGTACGAGACCGTCGCCGACGTTCGCAGGATCGATCGCGCGGATGTCGCCGAAGCTTGCGACCGTCATGATGCCGCCTCTTTGCGGCGTGTGCTCTTCGGGATGCGCCGTTTCGATCGGCGCAGGCAACTCCGACGAACATCCGATCACGAGAGAGAGCGCAACCGAGGCGATTCGCGCACGACGAAGGCCGTCGCTATTTCTTTTGCGGATCGAGCGCATCGCGCAAGCCTTCCCCGAGCAAGTTGAAGCCGAGCACGCTCAGCATGATGGCGATGCCGGGCGCGAGCGAGATCCATGGCGCGGTCGCGAAGTAGTCCTGACCTTCGAAGAGCATGTGGCCCCACGTCGGCGTGGGCGGCGCGATCCCTGCGCCGAGATACGAGAGCACGCTCTCGGCGAGGATCATTTGCGCGACGGACACGGTCGAGACGACGATGAGCGGTCCCGCGACGTTGGGCAACACGTGACGGAGCAAGATGCGCGGCGTCGTCTGTCCGAGCGCGCGCGCGGCAGTGATGAAGTCGAGGTGACGCAACAGGAGCACTTTCGCGCGCACGAGGCGCGCGGTGCCGAGCCAACCGGTCAGACCGAGCGTGATGAAGATCGTGATCGGTGTGGTTCGGTCGAGCGCCGCGCCGAGCGCCATCACGATGAGGAGGAAGGGGAACGCGAGCCCGACGTCGACGACGCGCATGAGGACTACGTCGAGCATGCGACCCTCGAACCAACCCGCGAGGATGCCGACCGCCCCGCCGATGACCGTTGCAATGGTCGTTGCCAAGAGGCCAATGAGGAGTGAGACGCGCGCGCCAACCGCGAGGCGCGCGAGCTGGTCGCGAAAGAGGCGGTCGGTGCCGAGAACGAACGTGCCGTTCGGTCCGACCGGCAAGTGCTCTGGCGAGATGCCTCGCAAAAAATCGCTCGCGTACGGATCGTGACTCGTGAACAGGGGCCCGAAGACCGCAAAAACGAGGATGATAACGACGATCGTGGCGCCAACGAGCGTCGCACGACTCACGAAACGGGTCCGTTGCGCGCCGCTGCGGGGGCGGTTCGGAGAAAGGATGTCACGATGCTCGCAAAGGCTTCGGGCGCCTCATCCGGCGGGCATCGCCCGCACGCGATGACCTCGAAGCGCGCTCGAAGCGCGCGCGCGAGTCGTCGGCCCTGCTCGACCGGCGCAAGTCGATCGTCGCGCCCCCAGACAACGAGGGACTCGGCCTGGATGCGAGGCAGGTGCGCGACGAGCATGCGCGTGTCGCTCTTCGCCGCGATGGTGGCGTGCGCGGCTCGGCGTGCCGCAGGCGCGTTGAAGTTGGCGTAGGCCGTGTTGACGCGGTCGAGCGGAACCTCGCGGGCGCCTGCGTACACGGTGCCGTGCAGGTAGTTGCGGAACATGGACCACCCCATGATCTGGCGCCAAAACAGCGCGCCGGTCAGAGGCAGCCGGGCCGCGCGGTCGAGCGGGTGCTCGCCGCCCGGATACACGAGAGCGGAGGCGAGTACGAGCTTGTGAACGATCGATGGGTGGCGTGCGGCGAGTGCCAGCGCGACGCCGCCGCCCATGCCGTGGCCGCAGACGTGAAGGCGACCGAAGTCGAGTGCTGCCACGAGATCGAGCAGCGAGTCCGCGAATGCGTTGTAGCCATAGGCGTAGCGAACGGGATCGGGCTTCTCACTGTGGCCGAAGCCAGGCAAGTCTGGGGCGATCACGCGAAACGAGCGAGCGAGGTGCGCGATGGCCTCTCGGTACGTTTCCTGGCTTGCGAGCGCGTCGTGAACGAAGAGAAGGGCAGGGCCCGCGCCAGCCTCCACGAAACGGATGCGCGCTCCGTGAGCGGCCACGTCCCTCGTGGAGATCGTTAGCTCGGACCGAGGCGCCGAAGACACGGCGCCAACGATAGCACGCACCGAGATCCGGCTGCCCTACACGCTCTCAGGCCCGAAGCTATGACGTTATTTGTCATGGCATCGACCTAAACCTGCGAACACAGTTCCATAATGGAAAGGTGCAAAAAAAACGCGATCGTCGCGTTGACCCTCATCTTTTCGTCGGAATAGATTCGCTCGCGTCGGATCGTCTCCAAGGGCGCTGACTGGCGCAACACAACGGTTGCATGAATCGGGGGGTAACGGTTGCGGGCTGTGGCCATGAGGCCTCTCCCGATGAGGGATTGTGTGCGCATTGCACGCTTTCCCATGGGCCGACTGCGCCTGGGCCCAGCGGACGTAGCAGTCATCACTGGAGAAGCACATGGAGCCGAAGAACGCGAGTGCGAGGCAGGTGATTGAAGTGGCCTCCGTCGGGATCGAGATAACGGAGAGCGCCGAAGGCAGCGTGCTGCTACCGACCGATGCGGCTCTCGGAGACGGCGAGGTCGTCACCCGCGAACAGCGTCGTTCACGCCGCAAGCGCGAGGTTCGAGCGCGCACGATCAGCGTCAAACGCATGACGAAGCGTGAGCTCGAACTCGGCCGCATGCTCTATCCCGAGGTCGACGACATCGAAAAGCCGCACGCGCGCGTCGAGTGTGCGAACGGCGCGCGTCCGTGCCCGTTCGTCTCATGTAAGCATCATCTATTTCTCGACGTGTCGGCCCGTACCGGCGCCATCAAGCTGAATTTCCCCGATCTCGAAGTTTGGGAGATGAACGAAACGTGTGCTCTCGACGTTGCCGATCGTGGCGGTACGACTCTCGAAGAGGTCGGCGCCATCATGAATCTCACGCGTGAACGCATCCGCCAGGTCGAGGTGAAGGGGCTCGCCAAGCTCCAGGCGCTACGCGATATGAATGCGCTACGCGACTACGTCGACGAAGGACCGGTCGGAAAGCGCCGCCTGCCCGTGCTCACCAAGAGCGACGACGAGGATGAGTCCGTGGACGAGGACGAGTCAGACGACGAGTCCGACTTCGCAAGTGAATAGGACCTGTTGACCTCGAGGGGCGGGGTGTTAGAGGGCGCGCATGGCACTTCGGACCGCGCTTCTCTCCGTTTCCGACAAGACTGGTCTCGTGAACTTCGCCGCCGCGCTCGACAAGCGCGGTGTCACGATTCTTTCGAGTGGTGGCACGGCAAAAACGCTTGCCGCCGAAGGGATCCGGGTCGTTACGGTTGAAGAGTACACGGGTTCGCCGGAGGTGATGGGCGGTCGCGTCAAGACGCTGCACCCGCGCGTTCACGGTGGCATCCTCGCTCGCGAGGGAACCGACGAGAGCGATCTCGAGCGGCTCGGCGCGCGCTTCATCGATCTCGTGGTCGTCAATCTTTATCCGTTCGAGAAAGTCGCGAGCAATCCTGCGGCAAGCTTCGAGGAGCTCATCGAGAACATCGACATCGGCGGGCCCTCGATGGTGCGCTCGGCGGCCAAGAACCATGCGCGCGTCACGGTCGTGTGCGATCCGAGCGACTACGATCGCGTGCTCGCGGACATCGAGAAGACCGGCGATGTGTCGCCGAAGCTTCGTCGCGAGCTTGCCGCGAAAGCATTCGCGCACACGGCGGCGTACGACGCGGAGATCAGCGGCGTGCTCTCCGGGTCGCGCGCGCTGAGCGCGGAGGAGGCGAGCACGAGCCCGTATCCACGTTACCTGACGTTGCCGTTCGAGCGAGCGTACGGACTTCGCTACGGAGAGAACCCGCATCAATCAGGTGCATTCTACATTGAACGCAACGCAGCCGGCGGGACGATCGCGCGCGCCGAGAGTCTCGGCGCAGGTGGCAAGGAACTCAGTTTCAACAACCTCGTCGATGCCGATGCGGCGCTCGACGCCGTGCGCGAGTTCGATCGCCCTGCGGCCGTCGTCGTAAAACACACGAATCCGTGTGGCGTCGCGGTCGCTGCCACGCTCGCCGACGCCTACAAGATCGCGCGTGACGCGGATGCCGTCTCGGCCTACGGCGGGATCGTCGCACTGAATCACGAAGTCGACGGAGTCACCGCGAAGGTCCTCGCTGAGACGTTCCTTGAATGCATCATCGCTCCGAGCTTCAGCGCCGCGGCCCTCGAAGTGCTTCGCGCGAAGAAGAACTTGCGCTTGCTCGCAACGGGAAAATGGCTCGCGCCGGATCACGAGGCCATGACGTACAAGCGCGTCTCGGGTGGTCTCGTCGTTCAGGCGCGCGACGCAACGGCGAGTGGAGAGGTGCTGAAGGGCAAAGTCGTCACCAAGCGCGCGCCAACCGCCGAGGAGCTCGCGGGGCTCGAGTTTTCGTGGCGCGTGTGCAAGCACGTCAAGTCGAACGCCATCGTGCTCGCCAAAGGTGAGCGCACCGTGGGCATCGGTGCCGGGCAGATGTCTCGCGTCATTTCCGTGCAGATTGCATGCGAGAAAGCGGGCGAGGAAGCGAAGGGCAGCGTCCTGTCGTCGGATGCTTTCTTCCCATTCGCAGATGGAATCGAAGCCGCTGCAAAGCGCGGCGTCACGGCCGTGGCCCATCCCGGTGGCAGCATCAGAGACACCGAGATCATCGCGAGAGCCGACGATCTCGGCCTCGCGATGGTCCTCACCGGTGCGCGCCATTTTAGACACTGAGAGCGTGTAGGGCAGCCGTCGCGAGCGAATCAAGGCTAGGGCGGAGCGCGAGGAGCCCGCGTAAGCATACTTGTCGTACGTGCGCAGGCACCCGAGCGCCCACCTGAGGTCCCGCCGTAGGCGGGCCGACAGCGCCGAAGGCGCCATCGAAGCGAATCGATTTCGCGCAGCAGGCTGCCCTACACGCTCTAAATGCCGCGGGGGACCCTATCGAGATCGAGCTGTTCGAGGGCGACGCGGATGAGGGCGCTGCGATTCGCTTTCGTCACGCCGCGCTCCTTGAGTTGCTCCACCAGCTCGTCGAGTCGATCGAGATCCTTCGTGTACATCGAGATGCAGATGACTTTGTAATGCGTGGGCTTGGGCTTCGCGTCCGCTCGCCGAGCGCGCAGCGCGCTCCTTGACTTGGGCGGCGCTTGATAGAACGTGCCCGAGAGCACTCCTGCCACTTCGTCTCCGTCGAGAACGCGTGCCGCTCCGAGCCCTGCTTCTTCGTCTCGCGCTGCCATCGAAGTCTCCTCTAAGTTCTTCTCGTTCGAGCGGGCGCGGTCTTCAGCCGACCATCGCTTTTGGATCTTCCACGTCGGCATCGGAATTCTCCGGAGTGGCCGCGGCCTTCCCCGTGATGATCCGCTCGACGACGCGTTGGTAGTCATGTGCGGCGTGCGACTCGGGCGCGTACTCGAAAATGGTTTTGCCCTGCGCAGGTGCTTCTTTGATTTTGATCGTCGAGCGGACCGGCTGAAAGCAGCGGTCGCCGAAATGATCTTTCATCGTGCTCCAGGCCTCGCGGCAGATGCGTGCACGAGCGTCGTAGAACGTCGGTAGTACGCCGAAGATTTGCACCGGATGGTGGAGCAGCGAATTGACGTTCTTGACGGTCTTGATGACCTGCCGCACGCCAACGAGCGAGAGGAAATCGCACGCGACGGGAACGACGATCCCCTCGGCAAAGACGAGCGCGTTCTGGTTGAGCAGCGACAAGGACGGTGAGCAGTCGAGCACGATGACGTCGTAATGCGCGACGGCCGGAGCGAGGCGATCGCGCATGATGCGATCACGATTTTGTCTTCCGGCGAGATATAGTTCTGCGGCTGCAAGCGTCTCGTTCGAGGGAAGCAGATCGAGATTGTCGCGAACGCTCACCGCAATGTCCTGAGGTTTGAGCCCCATGACGAGACAGTGGTAGAGCGTTTTTTCTGCCTTCACGCCGAGCGACACGGCGACGTTGCCCTGCGAGTCCGTGTCAACGAGCAAGACCTTGTAGCCTCGCATCGCAAGACCCGCCGCAATGCTGACGCTGGTGGTCGTCTTTCCCGTGCCGCCCTTGTGATTGAAGATGGCAAGTTTCTTGGGACCGGCAATGTGCGGCCTCGGCAATGCCGATATGGACGCAGCCTTGCCGATCGCGAGCTCGGGCATCGTGGGAGCGATCGCAGGTGTGGGCGCCGTCGCGCTGCCGAGCCTCAGACCACCTGCTTCGGCAAGGAGCTGCGCGCGACAACCTTCGGAGCACGCGTAATGCGCCTCACCTTTGATGCGCACGACCTGCGAAACGAGATCGACGACGAACCGCTTGTTGCAACAATCGCAGACGACACCGCTCGTTGTCTCACCGCGCAGACTCTTGCCATGACAGTCCTGCGAGCAGAAAAAGGAGAACGCGCCATCGCGCTCTTCCATTTGGTAACGGAACTGCACCTCGAAGTTGCGTCCGCACACCGTGCAGGACTCGTGCATGCCGGCCATGCACGTCCCATGTCACAGTCAGAAGCGGCGGGCCAAATAAGTGACGCCGTGATGCTTTAGGTCGCGTGCAGATGGGGCGATCAAATGGCATCCCAGAACGCCGCCAGATCCTCGGGAAGAGGAGCTTCGACGGCCAGCGGCTCGCCGGTCATTGGATGCGTCATCGTCAAACGCGAGGCGTGCAATGCATGGCGAGACAACTCGAGCTTCGCGAAGTCTTCCTTGGTGAGGAGCCCGTCGACACCGCGCGCAAAGCAGGTCTCGTCGGGACCATAGAGCTTGTCGCCGACGATGGGCGCGCCGAGCGACGCGAGATGAATGCGGATCTGATGCTGGCGTCCGGTCTCGAGCACACAGCGGATGCGCGCGTACGTCTGGCCGTCGGTGCAGCGCGTGCGGACCGCTTCGACGACGAAGCGCGTGGATGCTGACAAGGCATGCGTTGTCTCGCCGAGCCGCATCTTCACTTTGAAACGGCTCGCTGGATCGATCTCGATCGAACGCTCGTAACGAAACGCGTTTGGGCTGTCGTCCGCTCGAGACACGATCCCCGAAGCGGCGACGCCCATTGCGGGATCCGGCACGCCCCACGTGATCGCCGTGTACGTCTTTTCGATGCCCGTACGCTCTTCGAATTTACGCTTGAGGGTCCGATCGCAATCGGGCGATTTGGAGACGAGCAGGACGCCGCTCGTCTCACGATCGATCCGATGGCCTAGCGAGAGGAAAGCCCCAGGTCGCTCACGTTTGAGCACGTTGATGAGCGTATTGTTGTAATAACGCGCTGTTGGATGGACCGGCAGTCCCGCGGGCTTGTCCACCGCAAAGAGGTGTTCGTCCTCATGCAGAACGGGCACGCGCGTTGGGACCGGATCTTCGTCCCACGGTGGCCGCCAGAGCAGCACGTGCTCTCTGGACTTTACGCGGTGGTTCGACCGCAGACGCTGGCCTTGTGCGCTGAAGGCGCTGTGGTGGATGATGAACTGCGTGCGCGTGCGGCTGGTTCGCTTGAGTTGCCCCTGCAAAAACACGTCAAGGCGCTGCCCCGCGGACTCCGGAGGCACCCGGAAGACGCTCATCACGGCGCCGTCGACCACGCCGTCCGGTCGCGTGAATTCGGTTTCCGAAGCACGGAGGCGCGTCAAAAGGATCTCCTCGAGAAACATGGTAGAAGCGAGGCTCCGATGGAGATCCTGTTCGTCACGACCGAGCTTGCACCATACATCAAAGTCGGCGGCCTTGCCGACGTGAGCGCGGCGTTGCCGAAGACGCTGAGAGCTTCCGGCCACAAGATCACCATCGTCATGCCGCACTTTGCTGCGTTCGACGACGCAGGTCTGCTCATGGCGCGCCGCCTCACGTCGCTGCGGATCTCGCTCGGTTCGAAGTCGTACGACGTCACCGTGTTCGATGGGCGGCTCTCCTCTCAGGTCGACCTCGTCCTCTTGGACGCGGCGGATCTCTTCGATCGCCAAGGCGTCTATGGCGAGCGCGGTGATGACTACGCGGACAACGCCGTTCGCTTTGCGGTCTTGTCGCGCGCCGCCGCCGAGCTCGTCAAGCAACGCGAAGATGCCCGATCGCCGTTCGACATCGTGCACCTGAACGACTGGCCGTCGGCGCTCGTTGCAAAATACATGAAAGATCTCCGCCTTCGGACACCGTCCCTTCTCACCATTCATAACGTCGCGCATCAGGGCGTCTTCCCGAAGGACGTCCTTCCGGCGCTCGGCTTCTCTCCATCGGATTTTACGCTCGACGGCATCGAGTTTTACGGTTCGCTGAATTTCTTGAAGCAAGGCATCCTCTCGGCGGACGCCGTCACGACGGTTAGCCCCACGTACGCGCGCGAGATCCAGACCGAGCAAGGCGGCGAACGGCTCGACGGTGTCTTGCGCGCCAGGGGGCACATCGTCGGCATCCTCAACGGTGTCGACTACGGCGTATGGAATCCAGCGACGGACTCGGGGCTCGTCGCGCGTTTCGACGCCGAGGACGCGGCGAACAAAGCGCGCTGCAAGGGCGCGCTGCAGAAAGAGGTCGGGCTCGCGCTCGACGCGAATGCTCCACTCATCGCGAGCGTGGGACGGATCGCTCTGCAAAAAGGCACCGATCTCGTTGCTGAGGCGCTGCCTCGTATCCTTCGCGGTAGCGACACGCAGATCGTGATCGCAGGTGACGGCGATCCCGTCCTCATCGAGAAGCTCGCGGGTGCCGTCGGCAAAAATCGCGGTCGCGCCGTGTTCGTGCGAGCGGCGTCCGAGGCGCTCGTGCACCGGATATTCGCTGCAGCCGATATCGCGCTCGTGCCAAGTCGCTTCGAGCCGTGCGGGCTCGTGCAGATGTACGCGCAGCGTTACGGGGCGCCGCCCGTCGCGCATGCCACCGGTGGGCTCGTCGACACCATCGTCGACTGCGATGCCAAACTCGAGACCGGCACAGGCTTTCTCTTCGACGACGCGACAGCCGAGTCGCTCCTGTCCGCAACGTCTCGCGCCGTCGCCGCGTGGCAGTCGCCTGCGTGGCCAGCACTCCGCCGTCGCGTCATGCGCCTCGACCGCGGTTGGGAACGCGCGGCCCGCCAGTACGAGATGGCTTACAAGACCGTCGTTCGTTCCTGATTTGCGTGCGTAATGCACATTCTTAGACCGCTTTCAAGTTGACGCGAGGTCGAGGCGGGGCCGAGGAGCGGACCGGAATAGCCTGTTCTGGCTTTGAGGACCGCACCGCAGGCCCCAACGATGAGATCGCGTCAAATCGAAAGCGGTAGGCGCGTGGCGCGCGCCAGCCACGATGCGCGTAGCGCTGTGCGGGCAAGGACGACGAGCTGATGAACCGTGAAAAGAGCGACGAGCGCGATGCCGCCTTTGCCTCCGAGCACCGAAGATGCTGCGTAGCCCGGCCCGAGGACTGCGATGGCCAACACCGCGCGCCATCCCCACGCGATGATTGCGGGGACGAGCGACCGGCGCGCGACGCGGAACGCTGCACTCATTGCTCGCCTCGTGATCAAGAGATTCGAGACTCCGCTGCCAGCGAGAGAACTCTCGCGCACCGCGGCGGCACGTGCGACGTCGAACACGACGCCGACGATGCATGCGATGAGCGCGAAGATCGCGAGCGCGACGGCGCCGACAACGAACGCGGGCGTTTCGCCGAGGCGCGAGACGAGCGCGCGATTGAGCAGGCCGCTCACGAAGAATCCGACGCTCACGATGATCCCCTGGCCGATGGCGGCGACCACGAGGAGGATCATCATCGAGACCCATGCCGCGGCGCCTGCTCGAAGCATCTGAGCGGGTCTGGGTGCGATGCCCGCTGGGCCTCGTCCGAGGGCGAGCGATGCGAGGAGCGCGCCGAGGACGAGCTGTCCGAGCACGATGCTCGCGACGACGAGCAACATCGACGTTCGAGTTGCGATGGCGAGGGCGGGCCCGATGTCGCCGATCGTCGTTAGGAGCTCGCGCGCGCCGGGTCGAAAAAGCACGGCGTCGCCCTCGGGATGCGCGCCCCACACGCTCTCGGCCCACGCGTGCACCGGTGTTGCGATGATGAGCCCCAGAGCGAGCTGCCAGAGGTAGACGAGCACGATCGCCCCGGGCCGCCGCCGCGCGCGGATTTCTGTGGGCGCGAGCCGGCGAAGGTTCGCGTCGTCATCGAGCGACGTGCTCAAGGCGACAGCGCCCCCATGACGAGCTCGGCGAAGTACGTTGCACGCTCGAGCGTCCGCGGTGCGCCTGCAGCGCGGGTGCCCGGCGCTCTTGCGAAGTTGTTCTCCGGGCTCTCGTCGAGCAAGACACGGCTCTCCGGATCCACGATGACCATGCGCAGCGGTGACGTACCATTGTAGGGTACACGTATTGATTCGCCCTCGCCGTCCCACGGCACGCGCGTGCGCGTCCCGTCTTCGGCGATCATCTCGATCTCGACGGGAAAGCTCAGAGTTCCGCGTCGCGTGACGAGCGCCCAGCCGCTCGAGCGGTTGCTCGGCGCGCCTCTCGGGACGGTCTCGCGCTTGCCGTCGACATCGAAGATCCCCCACGGCGCGTGCTCGGGGTGAGAGCTCATCGACGTGATTGTGTAGTCCACCCAGCCCTTGTCGAAGAGTGCAGTTTGCAACGTTTCGGCCGCGCGCTCGCCCATCGTGGTCCGGAACGTCGCGACGAGATCGTCCGGTGTTGGATGCCTGAATCGGAACGCGCGCGCGTACGTCCCCATCGCGCGCTGCATGACGTCGTCACCGTAGACGCGGCGCAGTGTCTCGAGCAGGGCGCCGGTGCGGCTGTAAACCAAGCCGCCGTAGGCGCTGCCCGTCGTGAACGCGTCGGCGGGTTGAGCGATCTTCGCATCGTGCCCGAAGCGCCGCGCGCCTTCGGCGTGAACGTTGATGTCGGAGACTCGGAGACCGAACAGATCGACCATCGATCCGTAACCTCGCCACGCGCCCATCGCTTCCGCCTCGGCGTAGGTGTTGAGTCCCTCGTCGAGAAAAGGCCACTTGTCTTCGTTCGATGCGATGAGCCCATAAAAGTACTGATGCCCGAATTCGTGCATCGTCGTGAGCTCCGGATCGAGGATGCCGCGCGGGATCCACGGCGCGCCGTGGTCGCCGGTCGTAATGAGCGTCGGATACTCCATGCCGCCTGCTTCACTTGCCGTTGCGGGCGGGTGCACGACGGTGAGCACGGAGTACGGATACGTTCCGTAGCGTTCGCGGTAATGCGGAATCGCGAAGCGAATCGTGGCGAGCTCGCGATCGGCAATCGCGTTGTTTCCTCGTGGGTAGAGCATGTTGACGAGCACGTTGCCCATCTGCTCGGTGCGCGTTTCGAATTTGTCCCACGCGGTCCACGCGAAATCGTGCACGTCGTCCTGCACGTGGCGCAGGATGCGTCGGCCCTCCTCCGTGCGCTGTTCGACGAGTGGGCCGGTTGCACCGACGACGTACGCTGACGGAACGTTGAGGGTTACGTCGAATCTGCCGAAGTCGGCGTAGAACTCGCCGAGATGGTGAAAAGGGAAATGGGCAAAGGTGCCATTTTTTTCGATTGCAGCGATCTTCGGGAACCACTGCGCGACCATGTGAAAGCTTCCGTCGTGACCCGTGCGCTCCACGATCGTTGGCAACTTGTCGTCCCACTCGACTTCGAGGGTGATGGTTTCACCCGGAAGCACATCGCGCGGAAGCGGGACGCGCGCGTCGGTTTCATCGTCGTCTCCCGCGCGCTTGGTCTCAATCTTCGGACCTAACTCGGTTCGTTCGTGCGCATCCACGAGCGTGAGGCGCCCCACGTCGATCGTGCCCCATTCAGGCGGCACCGTGACGCCGCGGAACCCGCCGATGGGCGCGCGCATGAAAGCTGACGACTGATTCTTGAACGCATTGAGATACAGGTGCAGCCAAAGCTCGCGAACGGACTCGTTGCTCGCGTTGCGCCAGGCGATCGTTCCTTCACCATGCACGGTGTGAGCGATCTCATCGAGCTTCGCATGAAGTGTGTAATCTACAATTTTTTCGGGGTGCTCCAGCATCGGCACGGCTGCGAGTGATACGGCTGCCGGCGAAGTGGCCCCTGCAGGTGCATCCCCATGCGCCGGCGCTACAGCGAACCCAAACGCCGTGAGGAGGGTGAGCACCCTCGTTCCGTTCGCGACACCCATCGCCGTGCCACGTTAGCAGACCTCGATGATCGAGCTATTTGCAGTCGGGATCGTTTTTCAGCGTCTCCATCATCATCTTGCAGGACTCCCGGATTGCCATCGGGTTCGGGTTCTTCCCGAAGCCTTCTTTCGTGAGCGCCGCGCTCTTGCGGAGGATATCGGCTTTCATTGGGGAAGCCTTGGCTGCGCAGGCTTCCACTTTGGCAAAATAGTCGACGCACTCTTTGCTTTCGGTGCCGCGGCTACAGGCAACGAGGGAGAACATTGCGATACAAACACTCACGACGATGATCTTGGTTCGCATGTCATCGGCGTATCATGAGCCAGGGAAGGGCGGCACGCGAAAGCGGTGAACGGAGGAGGGAAATCTCGACGAGACCCGTTCTGGAAAATCCGATGGACGGTCTATGGGCGTCGTGGTCTCCTCGCTGCGCGATCCCCATGCGATGCCCAGGCTGCGCGAACGAGGTCCCTTCTCAAATTGCTGTCTGTCCGCGGTGTGGTCTGAGAGCGTGTTGACCAGCCTGCTGCGCGAATCGATGCGTCGGTTGGGCGCTGCGCTCCGTGCTCAAAGGCCTTAACCCGGATCATTCATGACGCGATTTCTGCAGACGGCCGAGACCGCAGCGAGAAGGGCGCACGCCGCATCGCAGGACCGAGGCGTACTGTACGTACGCCGCAGGTCCGAGAAGCGCCGTACGCCC
>WQYX01000029.1 GCA_009781005.1 Polyangiaceae bacterium
AGACCGCTTTCAAGTTGGCGCGAGGCCGAGGCGGGGCCGAGGAGCGGACCGGAACAGCCTTGGTGGGCTTTGAGGACCGCACCGCAGGCCCCAACGAAGGGATCGCGCCAAATCGAAAGCGGTTTACCAGTCGTCGGTGGAGCCGCCGCCACCCGAGCTCCCCCCGCCGCCGCGATAGTTGTTGCCGCCGCCGAACCCGCCCCGGCCGCCACCGCCGCCTCGACCGAAGAGCAGCATCCAGAACAAGATCTGACGGAAGGTTGGCGAGATGATCGCGAGGATGATGACGACGAGGGTCCCGAGGATGTACGCGCCCGTTCGCAACGGCGAAGGCGCTTGACCCGCGCCCGGTTGTTTCCCGGGTTCGCTCGTGCCGCCCGGCGTGCCCGCGACGAGCTCGCGCACGATCGCGCTCGTGCCGTCGTTGACAGCTTCGTAAAACTGATCTTCCTGAAGTCGCGGATTGACAACCTCGCGGTTGATGCGGCTCGACTGCAAATCCGTGAGCGCGCCGCCAACGCCTTTGCCTGTCTCGATGCGCGCTTTGCGCTCTTGCGGCGCAATGAGCAGGAGCACGCCGTCGTCGCCTTTGGCCGAGCCGACCTTCCACGTGTTGAACGTGGTATACGCAACGTCCTCCATCGATTCGCCTTCGAGTGAGCTCGGGATAAACACCACGACCGCGAAGCCCGTCTGCATTCGCACGCGGAGCAGCTTGTCGTTGAGCCGCGCGACCTGAGGTGGCGTGAGGACCCCCGCCGTGTCCATGACTTGGCCATTGATGGGCGGTGGTTTGAAGGCCTGTGCGGCGAGCGTCCAGAGGAGCGTCGCGACCAAGATGAGTAGACCGATCGCAGCACGAGATCTCGTGCGTGAGGCGCGGGGGCCAGTCATTGGTGTCAATGTAATGCGAGCTGACCGCATAATCTAAGAGCATATTTACCAGCCGTCGCGAGCGAATCGAGGCTAGGGCGGAGCGCGAGCACCGGGCGGAACAGGCTTATAGGCCTTTGAGCACGGAGCGCAGCGCCCAACCGACGCATCGATTTGCGTAGCAGGCTGGTAAACATGCTCTAAGGTTGCTGTGAGCTCTTCATGAATGGATCGGTGAAGCTCGTTGGTAGCGCCCACTCCTTGGTGAAAAATCCTCCCGCACGTACCGCGCCCGTGTTGAGAAGCGTCTGCCCGCGCGAGCGCGCCATCCTATCGTCCCACACGACGAAGTCAGGCAGCAGATCGGGCAACGACAGAGCGCGCAACGTTCCGGGCATGTCCGCACCGGCGATGACGACGACGTAGCGATCGGGACGCACAGGGTTCGGATGAATGAAGGCCGCACCGAGGGAGGCGCCCGTGATGCGCTCGGTGCCGATGGTGACTGCGCCGGATGAGACTTTGATAGGCAGGGCCGCGAGCTGCTCGAATGCCTCGAGCACGCGGTTCTGTCGCCCGACGAGGACGAGCGATCGATCGTTTGCGAGCGCTTCGCTCTTCGCGAAAAACTCCGCGTCACTCATGATTGGGTAAGCAACGCGCACGCCGGCGCGAATGCGCGCGATCGATCGCGCCACGGTTTCGTTTGCGCGCGCGTCCTCGGTGTCCGATGCGTACACGAAGAGCACGGGGCCATGGAACACGTCGCGGATCGGGCCCGTCACGGTGCCGTGCTTGTACGGTGCATCATGCACGGAGGGACCCTTGCGCCAGGTGCCGTGCTCTTTGTGGATGCGGAGATCTTCATTGGGCTCGAAGAGCAGCGTTTGTGCGTCGACGGCGATCTCGACGCGCGCATTCGGATCCAGAAGAGCGGGATCACGCGCGAAGGTGATGGCGTCGATGCCGCGGGTCTTGGCAAAGACGTTTCTCTTGCGCGTGACGTGCGCGTCGATCTCGCCCCAACGCGCAACCGCGGACAATTCGTCGATCGCGATCCACGCGCTTTTGTTCCACCGCGTCCGCGTCGTTTTGAAGCGCACGTGCGACGGATGCAGATCGCGCGCGTGCCCAAGGAGCCAGTTTATGCCCTTGAGTCCGTCGTAGGTCTCTTGCCAGACGTTGTGCCCCTTGTTCGGGTGCTCGTGCGTCACGGAGTAACCGAGCTCGCGATAGCGGTCGATGAGCACGCCGCTGTTTGCTTCGGGGAGATCCTGTTTGCCGTGCACGATGAAGAGCGGCAGCCCTTCTCCGTTCTCTGCCCAGAAGGCATTCGAGCGCTCCTCGGCGAGGAACGTTTCCCATGGACGAATCGGCCGACCGCCAACGTCACTTCGGAGAAAGGTGCTGTGGTAGCCGCATAGAGGTGCGGCCGCCGCGAACACGTTCGGCGTGTGCAGCGGGATCGCCGCCGCGCCGATGCCGCCCATCGACGGTCCCGTGATCGTCACGCGCGCAGCGTCGATCGGGTACGTTCTTTTCACCCAGTCGACGACATCGATCACGTCGGTCTCACCGAGCTCGCGATAGAGCGCGTTGCCGTGAGCGGACGGCGTGACAACGAATGCATCGATCCGTGGCAGCGTGCCGACGTGTCGATCTTCCCAGACCTGATCGTGATTGGGATCGTCGCCGCCAAAGAGCCACCGCATCATGGCCATCGCGTAGCCATTGAGCCCGTGGAGCCCGACGACGAGAGGGAACTTGCGCGTCGACCCTTGCTTGTAGGATGCAGGTATATAGAGGCCGAATTCCGTCGGCTCGCCATCGATCTCGCTCGCGATCGCGCGGCGCATGGGGCCGACTTTCCCATCGTAAGGATTGGCGTCGTGTTCGAGCGAGGAGGCGAGGTTCTCGAGCTCGCCGGCTTCGCCAGCTTGCGCCTCGGCATCCGTGTCACCTCGAGCAACGAGGCCGCTGAGCCTTTGCGTGAGAAAGCGCACCGAGTCGAGCGATCCCGGAGTAAGCCACGCCGCGTGCTCGTCGACGTTCGCGAGGACGCGGGTTGTGTGCACGAGTGCCCGTTCGGTCAGCGGCCGAGACACGAACGGCGAGCGAACGGTGCGGCCGGCCACGGTGACGTCCAATGTTGCGCTGCCGTTCCACGAAATTGGCGGCAGCGCGATCGAGAGATCCGAGATGCCATTCGCGGCTGCGGCGACGCCGCCCGCCTGAAGATCGAAGAGCGGCTCATCGTGCCCCTCTACAACGAGCTTCGCGGAAACGGGGAGGGGAACGCCACGTGGTGCACCTTCTGGAAAGCGAACGGTGACGGTTGGGCGGTAGCGTGGCGGATCGCTCGCAGCATCGAACGCGCGGTCAACCGAGAGCCATGACATCTTCGCGGCGAGCGCGCGTGCGTCGTCAGCGCCCGTTCCGGGCAGACGAAGATACGTACCGGCGGGCGCCTGAAGCGAGGAGTCCACGAACCTCGCGCGCATGGCCCATGCGCCGCCATGTTGATGGAGCTTGAGGATGATCGTGTGCGCCCCTTCGGTGAGATCGAGCGCGATGACGTCGTCGTCCTCGCGGACCGGCCGTGCGTCGTCGCGAGCGTAAACGTTGCGCCCGTCGACGCTCACGCGCACGCCGTCGTCGATGCCGAGCAAGAGGTAATAGCGCCCGGCGCGTTCAACGGACAGGAGGCCCGCGGCGTACGCCACCACATCTGCCAAGCTGCCTGCATCGAGGGCTGCCTTCATGTCGAGCGGGCGATCGCCACTTGGACCGAAGTTGGATTGCGTGTTGTCCGTGGACGCGAGTTGCCATCGGGCGGGCGGCTTCTTCTTGCCGCCGAAGGTTCGCTCGCCTCCCACGACCGCACCGAGCGACGGTGCGAGCGCTGCTTCGTCAACGCCGTCGGGAGCACGATCGAGCGCAGGTTTCTGAGCGCGGAACGGACCGCACACGAGCCATGCGCCGAGCACCCCTGATGCTGACGGCACGAGCCGCACCTCGGCTGCGGACGCATAGGTATTGGTGGATTCACTCGCTGTGGCGCTGCCCGCCGTGCTCGCCGTGATGGCTGCGAGCGCGATCACGCGGAGGCCGGCGAGTTTCGTCATAGCTCGTAGGCTAGCTTTTTTGATTCCTCGAGGCGTGCGCGTGCGCTCGTGAGCTGCTCGCGCAGCGCGCGTGATTCGTCGATGACCTCTTTCGGTGCTCGCTCGAGAAAGCCTTTGGAAGCCATCTTTTTTTCGAGGGCTCCGAGATCTTTGTCGATGCGCTTGATCTCGCGGTCAATGCGCAAGAGCTCCTTGTCCTTGGTGACGAGGCCTTTCAATCCGACGAGGATCTCGATGGGTCCGTGTGGGGTCGGCACGACGTTCACCATGGTGCCGGGCTCGCGCATGCTGCCCGTCTTGTCGATGGTGAGGCCCTTGCCGCGCGTGAGGGATGCGATGGCAGGCAGGTGTGCGGCAAGCAATGCGTGCGCTGCGTCGCTGTCCGAGCGGAAGGAAAGCGGCACGTCGGCCTTGGGATCTACTTCATGTTCGCTGCGGATCGAGCGCGCTGCTCCAACGACGGCCTTGAAGACGTCCATCTCCCGAATGGCATCGTCGTCGTCGATGCCGTCCATGGCAGAGGGGAAGGGGCCGAATGCGATCGACGACTTTCGAGACGAAGGCCGGGGCGCGCGCTGCCAGAGTTCTTCGGTGATGAATGGCATGAGCGGATGCAGAAGACGCAAAGACGTCTCGAGCACGTGCGCCATGGTCAGGCGCGTCTCCGCTGCCTCGGGCGTGGCCGGCGTCCGCAGAATGGGTTTGGTGATTTCGAGATACCAGTCGCACCATTCATTCCAAAAGAAGCGGTAGGCCTCGTTTGCGGCCTCATCGATGCGGAATGCCAGAAGGCCCGCATTCGCAATCGCAATGGATTTTCCAAGCTGCGCGACGATCCACCGATTGAAGAAGCCCTTGACCGCGGGCGCCCGACCGGTGAGCTCCGTGCGATCGAACGATTCGAGATGACTGAGGCAGAGGCGTGACGCATTCCAAATCTTGTTCGCGAAGTGGCGGTAGCCTTCGATCCGCTTCGGCGCGAGCGCAATGCGCTTGTTCGACGGTGGGTAGGTGGCGAGTGTGAAGCGCACGGCATCGGTGCCGTACGCCGGAAAACCAACGCCTTTTTCGATATCCGCAGCAATCGACGGGTAGGATTTCTTGAATTTCGTCAGTGCCTGCCGCACGTCCATTCCTGGTGATGCGTGCTCGGCAATGGCGTCGGGCTTGGCCCCGTAAACCAGATCCAGGGGATCGATGACGTTCCCCTTCACCTTGCTCATCTTGTCGCCCGTCTCGTCCACCACCATGCCGTGAAGGAGCACGCGCCGGAACGGCACGTCCTTCATGAAATGGATACCGAACATCATCATCCGGGCAACCCAGAAGAAGAGGATGTCGTAGCCCGTCTCGAGATCGCTGGCGGGGTAGAACTTCGCGAGTGCGCTCGTCTCGCGTGGCCATCCAAGTGTGGAAAACGGCCAGAGCGCGCTCGAAAACCAGGTATCGAGCACGTCGGGATCCTGCGCCCAGCCATCTCCGCAGTCCGCCGGCCGCGTGCGGGCAACCCTGATCTCCCCGTTGGGGCCATGCCACGCGGGAATTTGATGTCCCCACCACAGTTGGCGCGAGATGCACCAGTCTTGGATGTTGTCGAGGAAGTGGTCGTACGTTTTCTCCCATTCCTCGGGGATGATCTTGGTGCGGCCATTCTTGACCGCCGAGGAGGCCACTTCGGCCATATCCTTCATCCTGCAAAACCACTGCGTCGAGATCATGGGCTCCACCACGCCGCCCGATCGCTGGCACCTCGGCAGCGTGAGCATATGGGGCTTGACACCGCGTGCGAGCTCCTTCTCCCCGAGCGCCTTCTTCACGGCCGCGCGTGCGCGCGCGCGGTCGAGACCCGCAAAGGGGCCGGCTTCGGCGTTCAGGGTGCCATCGAGGTTGAAGATGTTGATCTTGGCAAGCTGATGCCGCTTGCCCGTCGCGAAGTCATTGAAGTCGTGCGCGGGTGTGACTTTTACGGCACCGGTTCCGAACTTCGGGTCCACCAAGATGGCATCGGTGATGACGGGCACCTTTCGATCCACGAACGGGTGCACGAGCACCTTGCCATGCAAGTGCGTGTATCGTGCATCTTCCGGATGCACGGCCACCGCCGTGTCGCCGAGCATGGTCTCCGGACGCGTGGTCGCGACGACGATTTCTTCGTCCGAACCGTCGACTTTGTATGCAAACTGGAAGAGCTCCCCGCTCTGTCCTTCTTCGTTTTCCACCTCGAGATCGCTCAGCGCCGTTCGGCATTCAGGGCACCAGTTGATGAGGCGGCTTGCACGGTAAATCAGGCCTTCCTCGTAAAGCCGGACGAATGCCTCGGTGACGGCAACGCTCATGTCCGGGTCCATCGTGAACTTGGTACGAGGCCAGTCTGGCGACGCGCCGAGCACGCGCATCTGCCGCATGATTTGCCCGCCGCTCTCCGCCTTCCACTTCCACACGCGCGCGCTGAACGCCTCGCGCCCGAGTTCGTGGCGCGTGATTCCTTCCCGCGCGAGCTGGCGTTCGACAACGGTTTGCGTGGCAATGCCGGCGTGATCGATGCCAGGTTGCCAGAGCGTGTTTTTCCCGCGCATGCGCTCGAAACGAATGAGCACGTCTTCGAGCGTTGCCATCATGGCGTGCCCCATATGGAGCGATCCGGTGACGTTCGGAGGAGGGAGCGGGATGACGTAGCAGGGGCGCGTGTCCGACGGATCGTCCGTGGCGTCGAAGACGCCTTCCTTCTCCCAGAACGAGTACCAACGCTCTTCGACCTCGCGCGGCTCATATGCCTTGCCGAGATCCGGACCTGCGTCGCTTGCTGCCGCCTCTTGGGCAGTGCCTGACTTCGTCATGGCCCCGCCCTTACCACACCGCAGGCTCCTCGACCTCGCGTCAACTTGAAAGCGGTCTAAGCGCGCGATTCATTCCTTCATCAAGCGCGCGATTTCTTCCTTGATGAGCGTCTCGGCGAGTTGCGGAACGACCTCCCAGACAACGCGCTCGACGACGTCACGCGAGAGCGTGAGGACGGCTTCTGCTTGTGTTGGCGTGAGCCCGAGCTCGCCAAGTTTGCTGCCCAGTTGCCCGTTGACCGCGGCTGCGACGGCGCCCTGTGTGGCGCCTGACGTGGGACGCGGCACCGAAGGCGCCGGTGCGCCAGCGCCATGGGTTTCGCCGAAGAGGAGCGTGCTCGTTGTCGAGCGCGTGAGCGACTGCTGGCCTGGCTGGGTGGGCGACGCGCCGACCGATACTTGCGTTCGAACGGGTGGTGCTGCTGGCGCTCCAGTTGCCCGGGGCGGTGCGACGGGCGGCGGATGCGGAGCGGCAGGTGCGCGGTAGGCGTGGGGAGGCGCAGCGGGCGCGGCGGCATGAGCGGGCTCGTGTCCAAGGGCAATCCTGCGCACCTTGTCGATGAGCTGCTGCGTGTCGAACGGCTTGTCGGCCCAGTCGTCCACGCCCGCGTCACGCCCACGACCCTGATCGTAGGGGTTGTGGCGACTCGCGAGCATGATGATCGCGGCGTTGGGATCTCGTTTGCGGAACTCTTTCGCGAGGGCGTAGCCGTCCTCTGCACCGAGCACGGTGTCGATGACGAAGACGGACGGGTTCTCTTCGAGTTTGCCGTGAGCGGCCTGTGAGTTTTCTGCGGTGATGACTCGAAAGTCCTCACCACTGAAGGTGATCTCCAGGACTTTGCGCATGGTGACGCTGTCGTCGATAGCGAGCAGGGTTTTGGTCACAGGTCGATCTCCCAAAATCGATTGTGCGGAGGTGGCATGGCTCATGTCAAGCTAGCTGCCGATGCAACGAGGCTCAGTTCCGAAAGATTTTGCGGGCCACGCCCTTGATGCGACGGTTCGCGCGCTCTTTAGGCTCACGTGGGGCCGTGCGCGAGAGCTTGTTCGCCGCGGGAAAGTGACAGTTGACGGCTCCATAGTCAACGATCCCGTTGCACGCGTTCGCGATGGTGCGGCGATTGTGCTCGATCTGACGGCACGCCGCCAAGATCCACTTGCCAAGGATGCGCTCGTTTTCGTCGACCCGCACGTCGTCGTCGTCGAAAAGCCCGCCGGCGTGAGCACCGTGCCGTTCGATCCTCGAGGGATGGGCGCGTCGATCGGCAAGCGTGCTCGCCCCGGCGAGGAGATCGCACTTGACGAACGCGTTCGCATCGCGGTGGCTCGGCGAGGGCGTGGCCAGAGCGGCGCGTCTCCGGCGCTCGGCGTCGTTCACCGCCTCGACAAGGAAACCTCGGGCCTCGTCGTCTTCACGCGGACGTGGGCGGCGAAGAAAGCGCTCATGCAAGCCTTCCGTGCGCACACGATCCACCGGCGCTACTTCGCGATCGTGATGGGAGCAGCGAAGGGCGGGATCCTCCGCTCGAACCTCGTGCCCGATCGCGGAGATGGTTTGCGTGGGTCGGTGGAGAAGCGTCACGGCCGTCAGAGAGCCGTTGGCTCGGAGAGCACGCAGCTCGCCGTCACGCACGTCGAGGTCGTCGAGCGCCTGCCCGGCCGGGCCGCAGGGCAGCCGTGCACGCTCGTCTCGTGCCGTCTCGAGACCGGCCGCACCCATCAGATCCGCATCCATCTGAGCGAGTCAGGCCACCCCGTCGTGGGTGATCGCGTCTACTCGCGCGATTACGTTCGCACGCACGGCAACGTCCTCGTGCCCGCGCCACGTCTCATGCTTCACGCGGGCGAGCTCGGTTTCGTGCATCCTACGACGGGTCGCGAGATGCACTGGACGTCGCCGCTTCCGAACGACATGCAAGAGATCCTCGACGTGCTCCGCCGATGATCGGTGGTAGCGTGCGGGCTCGATGAGTCGCAAGCACCCAAAGCAAGGTGAGAGCCTTCGCTTCGACTTCGCGACGCTGATTCCGTCGGCTCCGTCCGCGCACTCCTCCACGTTGCCTTCGCCGCCGCCAGCCTTCACGAAGATGGAGCGAACGGTGCTGGGGGTTGCCGAGCTCGGTCGCATGCTCGCTCGATCGCTCGATCACACGTTCGCGACACCGATATGGGTCGAAGGCGAAGTGTCGGGCGCGCGCCCCGCATCGAGCGGGCACCTCTATTTGTCGCTCAAAGACGAAAAAGAAGACGCAGCCGTCGACGTCGTGATCTACCGAACCCACGTCACGTCGAGGGCGCGTACGCTCCTCAAGGATGGTGCACGCGTTCGTGTGCGCGGACGACCGACGTTCTGGTCGCCGCGCGGGCGGTTGCAGTTCGTCGGTGATCGCGTGGAGCCGACCGGCAAGGGTACCCTGCTCGAGGCGCTCGAGAAGCTCAAAGCGAAGCTCAAAGCCCAAGGACTCTTCGACGTTGCGCGCAAGCGCGCGCTGCCTCACGAGCCGCGGATCATCGGCGTCGTCACGAGCGCGCACGGCGCGGTCATCCACGACATCTGCAACGTGGCCTTCCGCCGAGGCGGAGCGCGCATTCTGCTCGCCCCAGCGCGGGTGCAGGGCACAGGTGCCGCGGAGGCAGTTCGTCACGCGCTCCGCATGCTGCAACGCGTGCCCGAGGTCGATGTCATCCTCGTTGCGCGTGGCGGCGGCTCGCAAGATGATCTGCTCGCGTTCTACGATGAGGAGCTCGTGCGCGACGTCGCGGCGTGCTCCGTTCCCGTCGTGAGCGCAGTCGGTCACGAAGTCGACGTGACCTTCGTAGACTTCGCTGCGGACGCGCGCGCCGCGACACCGTCACAAGCTGCCGAGATGGTCGTGCCCGACCTCGCCGCGCGAAGACGCATGCTCGAGGAGCGCACGATGCGTCTCCGTCGCGCGATGCATGCGCGTCTCGCCGAAGATCGCGTGCACGTTGCGACGCTCGCCAAGTCCTTCAGAGATCCGCGGCTACTCATCGCGAGCGCGCAGCAGCGCGTCGACGATCACCTCGCGCGCCTTCACCGTGCTGCTCTGCGCCGGCTCTCGCGGGACCGCGATGTCGTGCAGCGCCTGTCGGCAAGGATCGGCGCAATGGAGCCGCGCGTGCGCATCGCGCGCGATGAAGCCAGACTCTCCGATCTTTGCGGCCGTCTCGTCGAATCCACGCGTCGCCGTCTCGTGGCCCATCGCGCAGAGATCGCCGAGCTTGGCGGAAGACTCGACGCGATGAGCCCGCTCAAAGTCCTCGGTCGCGGCTACGCTATTGCCATGCGAACGAGAGATAGGCAGGCCATCCGTGTGGCGAGCGATGTCGAGATCGGCGAGCGCGTCGAGGTGCGAGTGGATCGCGGCTCCTTCGCGGCCAACGTCGTGAGCGTGACGCTGCCAGCGGATGAACGCGGCGTTGCCTCTGATCTTGGGAGTGCATCGTGAAGGCGCTTCGCTTCGCGGTGATTGGCTCGCCCGTCGCGCACTCGATGAGCCCGGGGATGCACGCGGCGGCGTATCGTGCGCTCGGATTGCCGCACGTTTACGAAAAGATCGAGACGACCGAAGCCGAGGTCGGCGCGCGCGTCGAAGCGCTCAGGCGCGGTGAGTTCGCGGGGCTCAACGTCACCGTTCCACACAAGATCCGCGTGCAGGCGTTCGTCGACGAGATCGACGCGCGTGCGCGCGTTGCGGGCGCCGCGAACACGCTCGTGCGCGGCGAAGATGGTCGCATCACGGCGCACAACACGGACGTCCCTGCGCTTGCAGGCGAGCTCGTGCGCCTCGCGGAGAAGCAAGGTGCAGAAACATTTCGCGGCAGCACGGCCCTCGTTCTCGGTGCCGGCGGAGCCGCGCGCGCGGCCATCGTTGCCCTCGCATCCATGCTGGGCGTTGCGCGCATCGTCGTGCGGGACGTGACGTTTCCGCATCACGCGTTCACCGCCGAGATGCGCGGAGCGCTCGCAGCGATCGGAGCTCGGGTCGAAATCGTGGCCGAGCCGCTCGTGCCGGCTCGATCCGAAGCAGCCAATTTGTCTGCGATCGTGCAGGCAACGAGTTGCGGAATGAATGGCGGTGCCCCCGGCGAGATCGTCGCTGACGCCGTGGGCTGGTCGACCGTGCCCGATCGCGTCGTGGCTCTCGACGTCGTCTACGCCCCGAGGAGCACGCCGCTCCTCGCGCGCGCGCGTGCTCGCGGATTGGTTGCAGATAACGGCCTCGGCATGCTCGCACGTCAGGGCGCACTCGCCTTCGAGCGATGGCTCGGCGTACCCGCCCCGTTCGATGTCATGCGCGCGGATCTCGAAGCATCGAGATCTCTTAGCTAACGCGAGGGATCTCCCGATGATCGGGGGCCGCTACTGCCGCCGTTTTTCGTACCGTGAGCCGTGTACCGAACCCCATGGCGATCCATGAGGCGGTAGAGGCTCATTCGATCGATCTTCGCCTTGCGCGCTGCGCGACTCAAATTGCCGTTCGCCCATTCGAGGAGGATCGAGAGGTAGTGGCGCTCGTAGTCTGCAATGACCGCTTCTTTGCCCTCGCGGAAGCTGTGTTCGAGACCTACCGCAGGCATGGTTCCCGAGGTCTTCCCGTTGCTCGTTATCTCGGGCACGTCGTTCTGCGTCTCCGTTTTTCGCAGCACCACGGTGCGTTCGACGAAGTTGCGCAGCTCACGCACGTTGCCTGGCCAATTGTGTCGCCGCATCTCGTCGAGGACTTGCCGCGTGAAGAGGTGTGCACTGCTCTGCGCGTCGAGGTTTTCGAGGATGGCGCGGATGAGAAGCTCGAGATCTTCGAGTCGCTCGCGCAGCGGCGGGACGCGAACCGTGACGACCGACAGGCGGAAATAGAGATCTTCTCGAAACCGTCCGTGGTTCACTTCGCGCTCGAGGCGGCGATTGGTGGCAGCGACGACGCGAACGTCGATCTTGCGCGATTTGCTTTCGCCGACGCGACGGATCTCGCGTGCTTCGAGGGCGCGAAGCAACTTCGGTTGCATCTCGAGGGGTAGCTCGCCGATCTCGTCGAGGAAGATGGTTCCTCCCTGCGCGGATTCGAAGGCCCCGACGCGTTCGCGATCGGCGCCGGTGAAGGCTCCGCGCACGTGTCCGAAGAGCTCGCTCTCGATGATGCTTGGAGAGATCGCGCTGCAATCGACGACGACGAAGGGCTTGTGACTGCGCGGACCGCGCCGGATGATCTCGGTTGCGACGAGCTCTTTGCCAGTGCCGCTCTCTCCCTCGATGAGCACGTTCGACTCGCTCTCGCACACGCGCTCGAGCACGGCGAACAGGCGGCGCATCGGGAACGAGGCCCCGTACAGATCACCAAAGCTTGGTTGATCGAGAAACTCGACTTGGGTGGTGGAGGGTTGCTCGCTCACGAGGACGACCGAGTCGCCAACTTCGATTTTGCAATCGGGCAGCGGCAGATCGGCGTCGTGGATCTGCACACCGGCGATGCGCGTTCCGTTCAACGAATCTTGATCGATGATGCGCCACGAACGCGGTGTGCGTTCGATCCGGCAATGAAACCGTGAGACATGAGGGTCGGCGAGGACGACATCGTTCGCCTCGTGCGATCCGAGGCGTACAGCGTCACCGTCAAAAACCACTATGCGTGCAGATGTTTCACCGGCTTCGCGTTCCACTTTGAGCTCCACCCGAGGCGCAGAGGCTGTATGGCGAAAGCTCGGACGAGTTTGGTTGTCTTGTGCCTGTTCGTTGATCCCTGAGCGCGCGGCCATGTCGATCGAACCCTACAACCGTCGCGCGCGGTCGACAACGGAACTGACGCAGCACATCCACGGAAAAACTACGTTGTTCGCAGTGCGACCACCTTCGTCATGATTTGGTATGTGCCCCATTGTTCGGTATGTGCGTTGCACAGCGCGGCCGCCGCCGAAGAAGGAGATACCGAATGATTCGTCATGTTGTTGCGTGTGCCTGCGTCTTTGGATGTGTGTCGTCGTTGTCGCTCACCGCGCATGCCAGTGAGCCGGGGCCTTCGTACACACTCACTCCTCCCTCTCCACCTGTTGCGTCGTCACGCACCTATCCGCGCGTCGGCGGTCATCTGGGTTTTGCGCTGCCTATCTTTACGCTTGCAAAGAACAGCACGATCATCGGCGGTGACTTCGTCAACATCGGCCTCACGCCGGGCATCACGGTGACGCTCGACGATCATTGGTCGGTCGACTTCGAGTTCGTTGCCTACATCCCCTTGAAGGATCTGCCTCAGGGAGTTGGAATCGTGGTGGATCCCGGTGTCCTCTACAACTTCGGCGATTTCACCGCGGGCCTGCGCGTGGCCACGAAGGTGACCGAGGCAACCAACATTGGGCTCATTCCCATTTTCGTTTTGCCGCTCAAGAATCTCTTATCGGGTCCTTTTACGCCGTTCGTCGAAGCCGACGTCCCGATCTTCTTCCAAGACAACAGGCAGCCCGGCGGTCCGGGGGTTGCGTCGATTGGACTTCAGTTCCAGGCAGGCGTCGCCTTTTAAGGCTGGCCTTTTCGAACGAGGCGCCTCGAAGTAGAGAGGGGGGATGCCGACGCCCCCTTCGATCTCCGCGGACGACCTCGGCGACGTCGTTGCGCGCGCAAAGGACGGGGACCGTAAGGCCCTCGAAACCGTTCTTGCATCGGTGGCCCCGGCCATTCATCGGTTCGGCATGCGCATGTGCAAAAACGTCCACGACGCCGAGGACGTACTTCAAGACACGCTCCTCAACGTCGCCATGCACCTCGGCGACTTCGAGGGTCGCGCATCCCTTTCGAGCTGGGTCTTCGCTCTCACGCGCAGCGCCTGCGCGCGAAAGCGTCGTGGACTGAAGAATCAGCCGCCTGCCGGCGATGCGCACCTCGCAGCAACGCGAGATCTCGCGCCGTCGCCAGAGGCTCGCGTCGCGGGCCAGGAGCTCGCGACTTCTCTGTCCGCGGCGCTCGATGGTCTGTCGGAGGATTCTCGCGAGGTGATTCTTCTGCGCGATGTCGAAGGACTCTCGGCTCCCGAAGCCGCTCGTGTGCTCGGGATTTCGGTAGACGCTCTGAAGAGCCGTCTGCACCGAGCGCGCGAGGCGCTTCGTGTGGCTCTGCGGCCGGTCCTCGAATCCGAGCTCGATCGCGCTCCCGCGAGTTGCCCGGACGTCGTCGCGCTCTGGTCGAAGAAACTCGAAGGCGATCTTCGCCAAGGAGATTGCTCGGCGATGGAGCAGCACCTCACGAATTGCAGAGCGTGCGCTGGGGCGTGCGACGCGCTCAAACAAGCGTTGCTTGCCTGCCAGCGCATTCGCACCGAGGAAGTGCCGCCCGCGATTCAGGCGCGCGTCAAGTCCGCCGTGCGAGCCTGGGCCACTCAAAATACGTCCTGATCTGCGTTATCTGCGTTTGCGTTCGACCGCCTGAATCCTTTTCGTGCCTCGTCGGCTCCAAGGCCCGAGCATGAATCGATTCTACGTTGGTGCTGCCGGGCTAGTTGCGCTCAGTCTGTTCGCATGCACGCATGCGCATCACGCCGCTCCGGAGGGTCCTCCTGTCGCTGTTAGCGTTGTCACGGCGCACGAGGAGCAACTGCCCACGGTGTACCGTGTGAGCGGCACTGTTCGAGGGCGCAACACGACGACGCTCACGAGCAAGACGACGGGGTACATCCGCGCTGTTCGTGTTCAGGCCGGCGATCGTGTGACCGCTGGGCAAGCCCTCGTGGAGCTCGAAGCCAATGATTCCCGGGCGACCGTCGCGCGCGCACGGGCGTCACTCAGTCAGTTCATGGAATCCAAAGCGGAGTCCGAGAACGCACTCACGCTTGCGCGCGCCAACGCGAAAATCGCCAAATCGAACTACGACCGCGCGGCGCACTTGGTCCAAGACAACGCGATTCCACAGCAGCAGTTCGACGAGGCCGAAGCGCGATGGCATGCAGCGGAGGCGCAAGAGAAGATGGCGCAGGCGCGTGTACGCGCGGCCACTTCGGGGATCGACGAGGGTCGTGCTGCGCTTGGCGAGGCGAACGCCATGCTTGGTTATGCAGCCATCACGGCGCCGTTCGCGGGCCGCGTGATCGAGCGGCGCGTGGATCCGGGTGCGCTTGCTGCTCCGGGAACCCCGCTTCTCGTCATCTCCGACGAAGGCGGGCTTCGTGTGGAAGCCGCGGTGGACGAATCCCGTGCGGGCGACGTGAATGTGGGGGACGAAGTCGATATTTCAATTGGATCCTTGCCGCCCCTGATTGGCAAAGTCGGTGAGATCGTCCCGAACGTGGATGTGACGTCGCGCTCTTTCCTCGTGAAGGTTGATTTGCCTCCCGAGGCGGGATCGCATCGTCCTGGGACGTATGCGACCGTGGGCATTCGCATGGGCGCGCGATCTCGTCTCGTCGTTCCAACGACTGCCATCACTTCCTTTGGAGCACTCGACCGGGTTTTTACGGTCGATTCAGGCCACGCGAAAATTCGCATGATCACTCGCGGTGAAGAGGTTGGGCCGTGGACGGAAGTTCTTTCGGGGCTCTCGAAAGACGAGCATGTGGTAGCGCCCGCCGCGCCTGACTTGCGTGATGGCGTGCCCGTCGAGGTTCGGCCATGAGCGCGCCGACGAAGCTTGGCCCGGCTGGAAAGCTCGCGCGCGCCTTCATTCATTCCAAGTTGACCCCATTGATCATCATTGCCTCGGTGCTTCTTGGCGCCTTCGCGGTGTGGCGTCTGCCGCGCGAGGAGGAGCCCCAGATCATCGTGCCGATGAGCGATGTCATCGTGACCATGCCTGGCGCGTCACCCAAGGAGGTGGAGGAGCGTGTCACGAAGCCGCTCGAGCGACTCCTTTGGGAAATCCCCGGGGTGGAATACCTGTATTCCACATCCAGTCCGGGTCAGTGCCAGGTCATCGTCCGATTCAACGTGGGTGAGGATGAAGAGCGCGCCATGGTGCGCCTCACCCAGAAGCTTGCCGCTCATATGGACATCGTCCCGCCCGGCGCTTCTCCTCCGCTCGTGAAGCCTCGGTCGATCGATGATGTTCCGGTTCTGGCCGTGACGCTGTGGAGCAAGAAATATTCGGGTTTCGAGCTCCGTCGTCTTGCCGCCGAGATCCAAGAGCAGGTGAAGCAAGTGGGGGGGGTGAGTGAGGTAACGCTGACCGGAGGCGAGCGCCGGCAGGTTCGCATTCTGCTCGATGCCGAGCGGCTAGCAGCCCGCCGTCTTGCACCGGAGGCCGTCATGAGTGCCCTCCGCGGTGCCAACGAGCGTCTGCCAACGGGCGCCGTCGCGAGAGACAATCGCGAATTCCTTCTCGAGACGGGCACGGTGCTGACGAATGCGAGAGACGTTGGCGACGTGGTCGTGGGTGCTTCCGACGGTCGACTCGTGCTCTTACGCGACGTGGCGTCCATCGTGGACGGCCCGGAGGAGCCTTCCACGTACGTCAGGTTCGGCGCGGGGGCTGCAGCGGAGGGCGGGGATCAGAAGCTCGGAGCCGAGTCAGTGCCGGCGGTGACTCTTTCCGTGGCCAAGCATAAGGGCCAGAACGCCGTTTCCGTCGTCGCCGATGTCACGCGAAAGATCGATTTGCTTCGCGGCTCTCTCATCCCGGGCGACGTGGAGCTTTCCGTGACGCGTGATTACGGTGCCACGGCGGCCGAGAAGAGCAACGAGCTGCTCTTGCATATGGGCATTGCCGTCGTGAGCGTTGGCTTTCTCATATGGCTGGCGCTTGGCAAACGCGAAAGCGGCATCGTGATGCTGGCCATTCCAGCGACGCTCGCTCTTACGCTGACGGTTTTTTACCTTTACGGCTATACGCTCAACCGCATCACTCTCTTTGCGCTCATCTTCTCGATCGGCATCCTCGTCGACGATGCCATCGTGATCGTCGAGAACATTGCGCGCCACGCGCGCCTGCCCGAAAACCGCGGACACGATCTCTCCGAGGTCGCCGTTCGTGCCGTCGACGAGGTGGGCAACCCTACCATCCTCGCAACGATGACGGTCATTGCGGCCATCCTCCCGATGGCGTTCGTTGGAGGGTTGATGGGCCCGTACATGAGGCCCATTCCCGTGGGCGCGTCCGCGGCGATGCTCTTCTCGCTCGTCGTGGCATTCATCGTCACGCCGTGGGCAACGGTGCGAATGCTTGGCAAAGCACATCACGCCGACGACGAAGACGAAGGCCGTCTGACCCGATTTTACCGGCGCGTCATGGGGACGCTGTTGCATGTTGCACGATGGCGAACGACCTTCCTCGTGAGTGTTGCCGTGCTCTTGGTCTCGGCGATGGCGCTCGTTGCCGTCAAATGGGTGCGCGTCAAGATGCTCCCGTTCGACAACAAGAGTGAGTTTCAGGTTGTCGTGGACATGCCCGAGGGAACGACCCTCGAAGAGACGGACCACGTCACGCAGGCCCTTGCCGGCGTGATCCGGGTTCAACCGGAGGTGATGAATTATCAGACGTACGTGGGGACGTCGGGGCCTTACAACTTCAATGGTCTCGTCCGGCATTACTTCCTTCGACAGGGATCGAACGTCGCGGACATCCAGGTGAACCTCGTCGACAAGGGTGACCGCAAAGCGCAAAGTCACGCCATCGCAAAGCGGGTTCGCGATGCCATGATGCCGATTGCGGAGCGCTTCGGTGCGCGCATCAAAGTAGCGGAGGTGCCGCCCGGCCCTCCCGTGCTCGAGACCATGGTCGCCGAGATCTACGGTCCCGACTACCAACGCACCATCGAGATTGCGAAGGATGTACGCGATCTCTTCGACAAGACGGAGGGGGTCGTCGACGTGGATTGGTACGTGGAGGACGATCAGCCGAAGGTTCGCTTCATCGTGGATCAAGAGAAGGCGGCGCTGAACGGCGTGAGCAAAGCCGAGATCGTCAACGCATTACGGCTTGCCAGCGTTGGGGAGCCTGCCGGTCTCTTGCACGACGAGCGTGAGAAGGAAGATGTGTCCATCGTCGTGCGGCTCGATCGGGCGGCGCGCTCGGATCTGGAGCGCCTGCAGAACGTCCGGGTTGCTGGGCGCGACGGAAGCTACGTGAGTGTTGGCGAGCTCGTTCACCCGGAGCTCGTTCGCGCGGACAAAAGCATTTATCATAAGAATCTCATGCCCGCAGTGTACGTCACGGCCGATGTGGCGGGCGCCATCGAGAGTCCGGTGTATGCGATCCTGAAACTGGGGCCGGAGCTTGACCGCATGAAGCTGCCTGAAGGCTATTCGCTCGAACAGCACACGGCATCCCAGCCATTTCGCACGGACAAGTACGCCATGAAGTGGGATGGCGAGTGGCACATCACCTACGAAGTCTTTCGAGATCTCGGGGCCGCCTTCGCGGCGGTGCTGGTCCTTATCTATGTCTTGAACGTCGCGTGGTTTCAGTCGTTCAAAACGCCGCTCGTCATCATGAGCGCGATTCCGTTCTCACTCGTCGGCATTCTGCCGGCACACGGCCTCATGGGTGCTTTCTTCACCGCGACATCCATGATCGGCTTCATTGCGGGGGCCGGAATCGTCGTACGCAATTCCATCATTCTCGTCGATTTCGTCGAGCAGCGACTTGCCGAGGGAGCCCCGCTCGACCAAGCCGTCATCGACGCGGGCGCGATTCGTTTTCGTCCGATGCTGCTCACCGCGGCGGCGGTGATCGTCGGCGCGTTCGTCATCCTCTTCGATCCTATCTTTCAGGGGTTGGCGATCTCGCTCATGGCCGGGGAGATCGCGTCGCTCGCGCTGTCACGCATGACCGTTCCGGTTGTTTACTTCCTCATGAAACGACGAGAGAGGCGCGTGGCTGAACGGCATCATGCGGCGAGCATGACGCAGGAGCCCGCCGAGATGGCCGGGTGATCCATTCGTGCTTCTGCGATCGCATTCGAATCCCTTTTGCGAATGGCGGTTCTTGCCGCTAACGTATCACCCTCGAATTAATAAGGAGAACCATCATCATGTGCTATCGAGTTGAATGCAGCGAATGTCACAAGCCCACGTACGCTGGGTGCGGGATGCATATCGAACAGGTGCTCGGCGACGTCCCGCCCGATCAGCGTTGCAAGTGTCGGGAGAAGAAGAAGGAAGAGGGGAAAGGTGAGCCTTCCATCCTTCGTCGTATTCTCGGAAAGTGACGATCGCCATGCAGGCGCCGGCTCGCCTGAAATTCAGTTACTGGTCGGATCCTCTCTGCATTTGGGCCCTCATTGGCCAGCCGAAGCTTGACCGTGTTCTTGGCGAGTTCGGCGACCGAGTGTGCGTAGATTATCGGATTGTCCCCGTCTTCGGCAGCATACCCTGGCGCTTCGCACGAGGGTCGTGGGCGAAGGAGGGAGTGGAAGGCCGAGTGATCGCAACACGACGAGTCGCCGAGCAAGGTGGGCGTTCCGATATCTCCGGAGAGTGTTGGCGGTGCGCGGCTCCCGCCACTTCATGGGCTCCGGCCGCGGCTGTCAAGGCCGTCTTCGCACTCGGGGATGGCCTTGGTGATCGCGCTGGGCCCGCCTATCAGCGTGCGCTTCGTGAGCGATTCTTCGTCCGTGAGCAGAACATCGGGCTTCGAAAGATTCAGCTCGAAGTCGTCGAGGAAATGAAGCTGCCGCGCGCACCCGTGGAGGCGCGTTTGGACGACGGGAGTGCCCTCTCTCTGGTCTGCGAAGATCATGCGGAGAAGGAAAGAATCCATATCAAGGGTTCGCCATCATTTGTCTTCGATGAGGGGCGAGTGATGCTCTACGGAAATTTCGATGAAGGGATCCTCTACAAGACCGTCGAGGAGCTAGCCCGAATCATTCATGACGACTCCGCTTAGAGCGAGTTCGCCAGCCTGCTTGCGCGAATCGATACGCTTCGATGGCGCCTTCGGCGCTGTCGGCCCGCCTGTGGCGGGACCTCAGGTGGGCGCTGCGGTGCCTGCGCACGTACGATAAGTACGCTTTCGCGGGCTCCTCGCGCTCCGCCCTAGCCCGGATCATTCATGACGACTCCGCTTAGAAGAGCCGATCCCTTTGCTGCGAAGGTCGTACGGCGCTTCTCGGACCTGCGGCGTACGTACAGTACGCCTCGGTCCTGCGATGCGGCGTGCGCCCTTCTCGCTGCGGTCTCGGCCTTCTACCGCAATCGCGTCATGAATGATCCGGGCTAGCCTCGATTCGCTCGCGACGGCTGCCCTACACGCTCGAGAGTTGCGGTACGCACGCTCTTAGCACTCCTGCCGGAAGTATTCCGGCAGTAGCGTTAGAGCGTATTCGACAGCCTGCTGCGCGAGCCGACGCCGAAGAAGGCCCGGCTTCCTGCGCGCCGCCAGGGGAGCACGTGACTGGAGATCACGGGTGAGCATGTCTCCCTAAGAGAGTATAAATACCTGAATCTGCGTATTTGTACGCTTCATTGGAGTACAATCGCACGCAAACTTGCGGTCGGGCGGCGTGGAGAATAAAGACGCCACGCATTTGTACTCCATAAGAGAGTACAAATGCGTGGCGAACCCGTTAAAGACTCTTGCCGTCGACCTGTTTCACCGCGAGTGAGCTTGGGTCGAGGCCGTCAACGCACCGAACATTGATGGCTACTGTTTCGGTACCGCCCGGGCCTTTGCCATGCGCAAAGGACCTGATGCCACACGTTGAACAGAAGACGTGATGGATCTGCTTCTTGTTGAATTGATAGTCCGTGAGGGCGTTCTCACCTGACAGGAGAGTAAACGACTCTCGGGGGACGAATATCAAAAGCCACCCCATTCTGCTGCACATAGAGCAGTTGCACGCCATGACGCCTTTGGACAGATCGGCTTTGACCTCGTAGCGGACCTTCCCGCAGTGACATCCCCCAGTAAACGTTTGCATGCGACAATCCTCCTTTTTGGTTCGCTCCGCGTCAACTTGAAAGCGGTCCATGTAGTTTCCAGATGGAAACTATGTAGCGGCTCGCCTGGTGCCGTAAGAGCATGGCAGCTTCTGCGGGGCCTCAACGGACGGAGGGGGCGCTTACCTTAAGCTCGCGCACCCCCCGCATCCGATGACACCGGTTGTCCGCCAATCGAGTATTACCCCTCGTAGGCAGCCGCGATTCCGTTGAGAATCTCCTGAGCACGGTCCAACGTGATGGTCCGAGCAGCCCTTCGGAACTCCGCCTCCGCTGCCGTACGGGTGGGCGCAGGGCGCACAGCAGGTGCAGGGCGCACGACTGCTGCAGCAGGGACTGCTGCAGCGGGAGGACGTGCAACGGATTCCTGGACAGCCTTGGCCGCTGGGGCAGCCTTCTTGACCTTGGTTTTGCTGCGAACGGAGGACACGTAGCTCGCTGAAATGGCGAGTCCGGCTTCTTTGGCCTTGGCTTCAATCTGCACGGGCCGGAGGTTTGGAAACTTCCGAATGAAGTCGGTCTTGCTGCCTTCGAACTCGCTTTTTTGCGCGCCGAGTACCGGCTTGCTGGCTGCTTTGTTTTTCGACTTTGCCGCTGTTCCACTCATTGTGACTTCTTCGTCCATGGATGCACTCCTTGGGCACTGAGGATAGGCCCACGGGGGGCATAGCACATGATGGTTCCTTTTGGGTGGAGAGATATGGCCTTGAATGAAACTTAAACGATCCCATCGGGTGCGTTCCGGCCTTCCGCCTCTTTCACGGAGCCTTCGCAGGCCTTTTTCCGCACTTTTTCATTGCGACCTTCATGCATTGGATCCCTCGTCGTGCGCCGTCGTCCTAGCCCGGAACATCATGACGCGATTGCGGTAGAAGGCCGAGGCTTCCGCGGCGCCTTCGGCGGGACCTCAGGGCGAAAAGGGCGCACGCCGTATCGCAGGACCGAGGCATCCTGTAGTCCGCCGCAGGTCCGACAAAAGCCGTACGCCCTTTGCAGCAAAGGGATCGGCTCTTCCACGCGGAGTCGTCATGAATGATCCGGGCGAGGGATGCCTTCCGTGCGAGCGACGGGACGTTAAGTGGACCCCTCCGCGCTGCTCGCTGCGCTCGCCGCGCGTGCTCCCCTTGGCCTCGTGCTCGTCAGGCGGCAAGGCCGCCTTCCTGCGCGCGGGCAGGGGAGCCGTGACTGGCTGCATCGCCGCAGGATGATGTACTCTTATCGAGAGTACAACTGCGTGTGCGCCGCACTCGACCAGAAAGCAGCCTTTCCCGCCCGCGCCTTCAAGAGGGAAGGCCAGCATGGCGAAGCCATGCTGGATGGACCCACGACTGACGGCAGTCGCTGGCGCCTTCGGCGCTGTCGGCCCGGCATTCAACGATACCTTCGGCACGGGCCGGCCTGCCTTCGGCAGGGTCTCAGGCGGCGGGAGGTCGGTGCGGACCCCAACGAGGAGATCGTGTCGACCTGAAAGCAGTCCTGTTGCGGAGCGCTCGCCAGGGGAGGACGGCCCGCACGCAATCCGGAGAAGGGCGTACGGCCTAATTCCGGGTCGAGGCGGTGAGAGCGTGTTTTTTCGGACCTCTCGTTGACGTTGACGTGGTCCTTCGACGGCGACGTGAACGAAAGAAGTCTATTCGTCTCAGACGAGCCGATCCCTTTGCTGCAAAGGACGTACGGCTTTTGTCGGACCTGCGGCGTACATACAGTACGCCTCGGTGCCTTTCGCATTCGCATGCGGCGTGCACCCTTCTCGCTGCGGTCTCGGTCGTCTGCAGAAATCGCGTCATGAATGATCGGGCTAGCCGCCGTTGCAAGGTGGGTCTCACCACTACGAAAACGTGGCCCACCCCTCCTTCCCGATGATCTTTGTAGGCGCGATTGGGATTGAACCAACGACCCCTACCGTGTCAAGGTAGTGCTCTACCACTGAGCTACGCGCCTGAGAGGAATGCCGGACTACCTTCCCTCGGGTTGGCTGTCAAGCTTTGTTGAGGTGCCCTAACCACGCTTCCCGTGCGAACGCTTTTCTTTCGAGTCGGTCGCGGCCTGTCGATGGCGCGGAGACGCGAGGTTCGCTCGCGTTGAACGTGCGTGGAGGCAACGATGGGCGAACGCGCCCGGCTTGTATCTGCGCACGAGGCCCCCGACCGAACTGCACATGCGAGTCGCCGACGATCGCTTCGAGCATGCCGGATTTGTGTGTAATATACAATTTTACGGCGCAAAAATGGCACATGGATTCGACTTCACCGACGGCGGCTCGTGTTCTGCATTCATTGAGGTGCGGTAGATCCGTCGAGCACTTTTGCGACGTCCTTGGCAAGGTATTCCTCGTCGCCGGGGTTGTACCCTTCACGGATGGCTACCATCCTGCCCTGCTTGTCGATGAGAACGCTCAAGGGGGCAGATTTTTGGGGATTGTAGATTGCCGTAATACGGGAATCTTCGTCCGTCAGAACGGGGAAATTGAGCTGATTTCGTGCGGCGAAGGCCGGAACACGAGCCACGGTTTCAGGCCCATCCATCGCGATGGCAAGGATCACGAATCCTTTTGCTTTGTTCGCGTCATAGAGCCTTCGCAGGTGCGGAAACTCGGCCACGCACGGCTCACACCACGTTGCACAAAAGCTCAGAAGGATGGCCTGCTTGCCAAGGTAGTTCGAAAGTTTGACGGTTTTGCCATCGAGATCTCGAGCCGTAAAATCCGACGCGGCACCAAGACCGGTGCTCGTGGTTCCACCCGTGGCCGCCCCGGCCTCCGTGCCTTGCTGCGCACAACCCACTGCGAGAAGCGCCGCGCTCAATACCCCCGCGCTCATCAGCAAACGCATTTGCCGTATCCTTTCCGGCACGCGGCGAAATTGGCTAGCCCGGCCTTAACGCTCCTGCCGGAAGTATTCCGGCAGGAGTGCAAGCAAAGCCGCGGGAGCGGCTTTTCGGAGGGGTGAATTGCCCGCGAAAGCGGGCAAGAGAGGGCGCCGCGCCCCCTTGAGACAAGGGAACACGACGGGTTTCCGCGAAGCGCAAACGCGTAGCCCGGAACGAAGTTCCGGCAGTCGTGTTAAGTGAGCTCGAGAGAAGGGGAATGGAAGGTTGCGACATGATGTCGGGGGAGGGCCCATGTTTATGACGAAATCGGCATTCCCCCGTCAATTGCTTTCGGTCGTCCGTCCGGCTTTTTCCCGAACCCGCTCCCCCTGCTTGTCGGACGCCTCGGGCAGGGGTCGTGAATTCCGGACCGAGGCGGCGAGAGGGCGTTTTTCGTATCTAGGGACAAGCCCTAAAACGCGTTTATTTCGTGCGTTTCGTAGCGACGAGCGTCGTCCACATGGCGCGATCGTCGGCCATGGCGAGCAGCGTCCACATCGCTGCTGCGGTGATGGCGAGCGCTTGCAGCGGAACATCGAAGCTCCCTTGTGACAGGAGCGCGAGTGCGAACGAAACCGTGATGGCTGGCGGAAACCGGCGCTGAGCGAGCGCAACCACCGCCAAGAGGAGCGACGCAGGAATCAGGAAGGCTGCCACGGAAGACAGGCTGCGCGACACCGAGGTCGTTGCAACCTGCAAGAGTGAAGCGCGAAGGATCGCGATGGTCGACGACGGATCCTCGATGTTGCGCGCGGCGACGTACGTGATGACGAAGCCGAGGACGACCGCGCCGTTCGCGAAGATGCGACTCGTACGCGATCGCATCGCGAGCCAGACGGCGACGAGCAGCGTTGCGACGCATTGAACGATGACGGATATCGTGCCGAGAATGCGGCCGACGTTGAAGAGAGTGAGGCTCGCGTGTTCCCCTGCGAGGGCGACCAAGCCCCATGCGTTGGGTCGCAAGATCCCGGAGAGAGACAAGAGAACGAGCACGGCGCCGAGCGCACGCGTGTGCGGGATGCGCGCCGCCGTGATTCCTGCAACGAACGCGATCATGCTCGCGACGATCGAGAGGGTGATCGCCGCGAACGGGTGAAGTTTCTGCACGACCGCAGGGGAGACGAGCGCGATGACGAGCCCGCAGACAGCGACAACGATCCCGCGCACGAGGACGCTGATGCGCGTGCTTCGTGTGAGCTCGAATGCGCCGGCACTCGCGAGTGTGACGAGCATCGCCGCGAACGTGTAGCCGAGCGCCGAGGTCAGTATCTCGGTTGTCTCCACCGTGCCTTGCGCGGCGATCCCGCGCATGCCGGGCGCGATGAGCACGCCGCCGACCTTTGCGAGAATGCCAACCGCGCCGGCGAGCAAGAGTGTCCCCGATGCCCACGCGGTGCCTGGACTTCGCGGGCTCGTGGGCGGGCCGCCCGGTCCGGCGTTGTTCGATGCCACTCGTCTGAGCACACGCTCTATCTCTGTTGAGGCTTCTTCGGGCGCGCTCATTGTTTGGCTTTGATCGGTGGAGCCTACACCAATCGGTGACCCATCCGCCACGGCGTCGCTTAAGGTGCCCCGTCCGCGCCTGCGGCATCATCGGCCGTGCAGGACTTGGCGCCGGTGGCTGCGGAGCGGTCAACCATCAGGATGGGGACCGCAGCAGCATAGATATCCGCAGCAGCCTCAACGACCCCCACCGAACAACAATCGGGGCATCGTCATCGGAGCAGCAGTATCGGCGGTCTGATCGCGTTTTCGATTTTCACGGCACTCGCGTCGGAGAGCATCGTGGCGAGTGTAGTGATGATCCTTGCTGGGGTCGGTGCTGTTGATCGAGGCGTTCCTCGCGATTCGCAGCGGCGCGTCTTAGAGCGTGGAGGACAGCCTGCTGCGCGAAATCGATGCGTCGGTTGGGCGCTGCGCTCCGTGCTCAAAGGCTTTAAGCCTGTTCCGCCCGGTGCTCGCGCTCCGCCCTAGCCTCGATTCGCTCGCGACGGCTGCCCTACACGCTCTTCGTCAGGGGGCTGATGACTAAGGGTTCGATGCTTGTGCATGTATTATGCACGTATACGTCATGCACGCACGGACGCACAAGCAGCGTGATTCGCCGTGTTCGTGCGCTGTGATCCCCTCAACCTTCTCGCATCTCGTGGATATTGACGGGAGGCGGGGCGCCACGCTCCTTTGACGGCCGTGCAGGACCTGGCGCTGGCGGTTGTGTCTCCGGGCTCGGTGACTTCGCTGGCGTGTTCAACATGAACGGTCGCGCGTTCGCCGTCGTGCAGGCGAAAACTTCATCGCGGTGAAATTCCCAATGCAGATAAACATTGCCATCTGCCGAAATGATGGCGCTTGGCGCAGGGCCAAAGGGCTGCGCACGGTTGACGCTATCGAGTGCGGCAATATCGAATGACGTAATACCGCTCGTCTTGACGATACCCATCTTGATCACTCGCCCATCTTTGGGGTTCACGACGATCTCGAGACGCGTAATCAGCTTCTGATCGTTCATCGGGTGGTTCTTCGGCAGGTTGTCGAGCGAGCCGAGGAAGCTGTCGGCGAAGAACGGATGGATTCGATTGTGAATTTTATTGAGGTACGTGGCGAATGGAACCGCGGCGGTGTTGAGCGCGGTTTGGTTGCCCGGCTTCACGCTCGAGACATAGTTCTCGATCGCGTTGCGCCAACGTTCGAAGTTCGACGCCGTCCATGAGCCGCGATGTTCGCTCCTGCGACGCTCGCCATCAGCTTCGCGTTCTTTTCGGAGTTGATCGGACCCGACGACAGCGACAACTCCATTTTGCGATAAGTTCAGGTTCACTTGACCAGGGCCGGGTTGACCGCCGAGCCCGAGCCATTTGGTGTGACCCTTGGTCTCTGGCATTGGCCTGTTCTGGTTCGTCGTGCCGGCAACGGGATCGCTCATGCTCGCCTCTGCACCCGGGCGAATGGGGTTGAACGACCACGCGCCACCTTGTGCCACTTCGGTGGCTGAGGAAGGGGGCGTGCCCGGCACGAGCTCGGCGGGCGGTTCGACGGATGCTCGCGCCGGGCGGCCGTCGCCACCGGCTCTGGGTGGTGCGTTTGCTGCGGGCTGATTCAACGCGACTGCGCCTGGAGGCCTCTCGAGGGGGCGCGGATCCTTCTGGACCTCGAACTCGGTGCCCTTCTCACCGGGCGTCCGATCCTTTTCTCCTTTGTGCTCGTCGCTGTCCGCGATCTTCGTGCGTTCGCTGTCGCCGACGTGATCCTTCGGTCCACCGGGCTTGTTCGCGCCCGGCGTCGGATTCTCGTCGTCTTGGTCGTGCGAGGTTTGCGTTGCAACCGTTTCTTCATCAACCTTGTTGGCTTCGTCGGCGATGAACTTCGCGTTCGGGTTGTCTGCCTGGTTCTTCTTCGCGTGCTGCTTCACCGCGATGCGACTGTCAGGCTTGAGCGGAACCTCGTCGAGCTTCTTCAGCGGATCCTTGCTCTTCGTGACGATCTTGATCTCTTGCTTTGGCGGTTCTGGTCTCTTCGGCTCGTCCGGCTTCTTCGGCTCGTCCGGTTTCTTGGGTTCTGGCTTGTTCTCCGCTGCCGGCTTCGGTGGTTCGGCTTCGTCGTCCTTGGGCTTGCCTTCTTCCACCACCGCGACGTCGAACGTCACCTCGGTCGAGCGAGTGCGATCACGCGCCTTCGATCCGAGCATGGAAATATAGCGACGGTCGTCGTTCTGTTGACGGAGCTCTTTGGACACCTCCTCGGTGCCCCCGCCGAACATGAAGTGCGCGCATATGGCCGCGCAAATCCAGAGGACGATGGGCGTCTCTGGCGACCGACGGAAAAAAATGTCGGTCGGAGTTGGGCGGTCTATGCGTCTCATCGAGAGCGATCGGGTGCGAGAACAGTGCCTTGTCGTAAGGCACGATCAACGCCCTATCACGCTAGCATCGCCCTTCGCACCCTTCCATCCAGCGCACATGTAGCTCGAATGCTCGAGGTCGCGTTGCGGCCGTACGTCACCCGCGCTCATGCGGCATCGATCGATGATCGCCGGAAGAGATGTGGATCGCGGACAGCGTTTCGTCGGCGGAGAGTTCCGACCATAGGCCCCATGCGCGCACGCGTTGCTCGAGGTAGAGGACACGCTTTGCACAGCGCGCGATGGCGTGAGCATCATGCGTGACGAGGATGGTGGCGACGACGTGTCGTTCGGCGATCGCCGCCAGCGTGTCCACGATGGCGATCTTGCCGTGCGTGTCGACGCCCGCCACGGGCTCGTCGAGGATGAGAATCTTGGGATTCGTAGCGAGCGCGCGTGCAAGCAAGACACGCTCCGTTTCGCCGCCCGACAGATCACGCATCCTTGCGTGCGCGAGATGTGCCGCGCCCGTTTTTTCGAGGACGCTCATCGCCAGATCGCGTTCTCGCGCCGTGATGCGCAAAGGCCAGCGTCCGCGTACGTTCGCGATGACGATCTCGATGGGTGACGCCGGAAAATCGCGATCGAACGCCTTGCGCTGAGGAACGTAGCCTACCCATCGCCGACCTTGCACGGGCAAGAGTCCCTCGATGTGCACAGTCCCGGTGTCGGCTTCAACGAGACCAAGGATGATTTTGAGCAGCGTGGTTTTTCCTGCGCCGTTCGGTCCGCACAGGCACAAGAGCTCGCCTTTTGGAACGTGAAACGTGACGTTGTCGAGGACGACTTTGTCGCCGAAGCGTTTGGTGACGGATACGACGTCGACGACGCGCGCCGCATCTGCGGGAGGCGGCGTCCCGCGAAGCGACGTCGTCATCGAAACGCCTCTTTCCCGAGGTAGTTTTCGAGAGACACGACGTTGAAGCGAATCATCTTCTCGTAGCTGTCCGTTGCATCGGCGCCGCCGATGGGATCGAGCACGCCGAGTGCAACGTGCGCCTCGTTGGCGAGAATTTTTGCAGGCCTCGAATCGAGCTGCGGCTCGCGAAAGAGCACGTCGATATTTTTCTCGGCGACGAGATGGAGGACGTTGCGGACGTATGCGCCCGAGGGCTGTGAGCCGGGGTAGGGTTCGAGCACGGCGAGGACGACGAGATCGTAGCGATCCGCGAAGTAGCCGAAGCTGCCGTGAAAGGTGATGAAGGCGCGCGTCCGAAAGCGCTTGGTGCGTGCCTCGACCTCGTCATCGAGCGCGGCGAGGGATGCGTCGACGATCGCCGCGCGATCGCGATAGGCATCTGCGTGCGAAGCATCGATCAGAGCGAGCTCGCGCGCGATGGCAGCAACGATGGCGCGCGCGCGTCGCGGATCGAGCCACACATGAGGATCCACGGCGCCGTGTTCGTGTTCGTGATGCCCGCGTCGTAACCACGAAAGAGAGTCCTCTTCTTCGACGGGGCGGGCGTGGAGGACGAGCGTTGGCACGTGCTCGCCGACCGCGAGCAGGCGTGCACGCGGTGCTGCATCATGCACAAGCTTGTTCATCCACGGATCGAGCCCGAGACCAACGACGACGGCGAGCTCGGTGCTCGCGACCGTTTCGACGTCCTTCGGCGTCGGGTCGAACGTGTGCTCGCTCCGACCAGGCGCAAGCAGCAGCGTGACGTCGGCGTCCGGACCTGCGATGCGTCGAGTCAGATCGTAGATGGGGAAGATCGAGACAGCGACGCGGAGTCGAGAGACAGGCGACGTGCGGTGATGCGAGCACGCGAGCGAGGACATTGCGACGATCGCGACGAGCGCGATGAGATGACGCGATAACGGCAGAGGCGCGGCCATGGTGCGGTGAATGAGTGTGATAAGAGCAGGAGCCGACGAGGACCGATGAAGAGACAACCCGCAAGTGACGTGCCGAAGAAGCGTCACGCGCGTGCGAGAATGCGCCGGGCGATCGCGACGCCGCGTGTGTCCTTCGCAGAGCTCGAGATCCACACCGAGGACGGCGTTGCGCTGCGCGCGGTGGTCCATGATCCAAAGGAGGGCACGCCGCTTCGTGGCACGTGCGTGTTCGCTCACGCGATGTTTGCGAGTAAGAGCGAATTTGGTAGGCGCGAGGGCAGGGGCCTTGCGGACGCGTACGCCGCGCTCGGCTTTCGCACGATCGCGTTCGACTTCCGTGGTCATTCTGGCAGCGCGATGCGCGCGGACGAGGAGTGGGGTTACGACGATCTCGTGCGCTTCGATCTGCCGGCGGTCGTCGATTGCGCGCGCGCACGAAGCGAAGGCCGTCCGGTCATCGTGGTTGGTCACTCGCTCGGGGCGCACGTAGCGCTCGCCGCGCAAGGCACTCGGCGCATCGACGTCGACGGGATCGTGGCTGTTGCGGGCAACGTCTGGCTCCGTGAGTTCGAAACTTCACGCGTGCGCGCGGTCGCAAAGCTCGCCCTCATGACGGCGCTGCGCGGGGTGGCGCGGCGCATCGGCAGGTTCCCGGCGCGCACGATTCGCTTCGGAAACAACGACGCTTCGGCGCGTTTCATCGAGGATCTCGCACGCACGACCCTCCACCATGCGTGGACGAGCGCGGACGGTCGCGATGACTACCTCGCGGCGCTCGCGAACGTGCAGATCCCCGTGTGCGCCGTGGCAAGCGACGGAGATCGCCTTTTCTGTCACCCCGCATCGGCCGAGAGATTCGTGAGGCGATGCCGCGGACCCGTTCGATGCATGCGTATTACGCACAGTGATGACGGCGGGCCGCCACCCGGTCACATGAGTCTCGTGACGAGCGACCGCGCGCGCCGGCCGCTCATCGCCGCGCTTCAGTGGGTCGTGGCCCCCAAATAACGCGCATATTGAGATATGACCTTATTCTTTCATATGAAGAATTTTGCTGTCGTCGGCGTCGGTGGATACATCGCTCCGCGCCACCTTCGCGCCATTCGCGATACGAAAAACCGTCTTGTTGCCGCCGTGGATCCAAACGACTCGGTCGGAGTTTTGGATCAATACACATTCGACGTACGCTTCTTTACGGAGGTCGAACGGTTCGACCGTCACCTCGAGAAGTTGAAGCGCGGCCCTGAAGAGAGCCGGCTCCATTTCCTCTCCGTGTGCTCGCCCAACTACTTGCATGATGCACATTGCCGTCTCGGGTTGCGCGTTGGCGCAGACGTCATTTGCGAAAAACCGCTCGTCATCAACCCGTGGAATCTCGAGCCGCTCGCCGAGCTCGAAAGAGAGACCGGCCGGCGCATCTACAACGTGCTGCAGCTCCGCGTTCACCCCGCCCTCATGGCTCTACGAGACAAGCTCGCGCACGAGAAACCCGGGCGGCCCCACGACGTCTCGCTAACGTACATTACCTCCCGCGGGCGCTGGTACGACGTGTCGTGGAAGGGCGAATCGGAAAAGAGCGGCGGAGTCCCAACGAACATCGGAGTCCACTTCTTCGATCTGCTTCTCTGGCTTTTCGGTCCGCTCGACATATCGCGCGTGCACCTCGCCGAGCCTCGACGGATGTCGGGCTTCCTTGCGCTCGAGCGCGCCAACGTGCGCTGGTTCTTGTCCGTGGAGGAGCGAGATTTGCCTTTCCAGGCCGAACCGGGCAAGCGCACCACGTTCCGATCCATCACGGTCGACGGACAAGAGATTGAGTTCTCCGAAGGCTTCGCCGATCTTCACACGCGCATCTACGAGGAGATCCTTGCCGGGCGCGGTTACGGAATCCAAGTGGCCAAACCGTCGATTGAATTGGCGTACAGGTTGAGAACGTCATCGCTTTCGCCACTCGATGACACCGCGCATCCCGCCGCCCGTGGAGGCATGCGATGAAGGTGCGCGCCTTGGATCTCCACGCCCAATTTCGCGATGTGGGCCGCGACGTGCGCGCAGCGATCGATCGCGTGATTGCCTCGCAGCAATTCATTCTTGGGTCCGAGGTGCAATCCCTCGAACAGGAGATCGCGGCGTATTCGTCGGTCGCTCATGGCATTGGTGTCTCTTCGGGAACGGACGCGATTCTCGTTGGACTCATGGCCCTTGGTGTCGGCCACGGCGACGAGATCGTGACGACTCCGTACACCTTCATCGCAACTGCAGCGTGCATCGCGCGTCTCGGCGCGCGCGCCGTTTTTGTGGATATCGATCCGCGCACGTATACCCTCGATGCGAACAGTCTCGACGCCGCGATCGGAGCGCGAACGCGCGCTATCGTGCCCGTTCATCTTTTTGGGCAAATGGCGGACATGGACCAGATCCTCGCGGTTGCGGCTGCGCGTCACGTTCCCGTCTTCGAGGATGGCGCGCAGGCAATCGGCGCTCATCGCCGCGGCCGTCCCATGGGCCGCGGCTCGCGTGGCGCAGCACTGAGCTTCTTTCCTTCGAAGAATCTCGGATGCATGGGCGACGGCGGAATGGTCATGAGCGACGATGCGGACTTCGCCTCGCGCGTGCGCTTGTTACGGAATCAGGGGCAAGAGCCGAAACATCGTAGCCAGATGGTTGGAGGCAACTTCCGGCTCGATGCCATGCAAGCTGCCGTTGTGCGCGCGAAGTTGCCATACCTCGAAGGCTGGACGCGTGCGCGGCAGAATCATGCGAAGGCCTACCGCGCGGCATTCGATCAGGCGAAGATCGATCCCGAGCTCTTGTCACTCCCGTATGAGGCCAACGGCGCGCACCATGTTTATCACCAGTTCGTCGTGCGCACGCCGAAGCGTGATGCGCTGCGCGCGCACCTTGAAGCGCGCGGAATCGAATGCGCCGTGTATTACCCCCTGCCGATGCATTTGCAGTCATGCTTTGCTGCGTGGGGATACGCGGAGGGCGATTTCCCAGAGGCCGAACGTGCCGCGCGCGAGAGCCTTGCGCTGCCCATCTACCCCGAGCTTGCGCCCAGCGCGAGGGAGTACGTGGTGAACGAAGTCACGGCATTCCTTTCACGCGTTTGAATCTGACCCCCCATGACCACCGATTCAACGTATTTCGTTCACCCTACGGCGGTGGTCGATCACGGTGCGGTGATCGGCGACGGAACCAAGATCTGGCACTTTTCTCACGTCTCCACGGGCGCCGTTCTCGGACCGCGCTGCAACCTTGGTCAGAACGTGTTCGTTGCCCCACACGTTCGCCTTGGAGCAAACGTGAAGGTGCAAAACAACGTCTCGCTTTATGAGGGTGTGGAGCTCGAAGACCATGTCTTTTGTGGACCGTCGTGCGTATTTACGAATGTCACGAATCCGAGAAGCGAGATCGTCCGCAAAGGCCAATACGAGCGCACCTTGGTTCGGCGCGGCGCCTCGATTGGCGCCAATGCCACCGTCTTGTGCGGAGTTACGATTGGCCGTTACGCATTGATCGCCGCGGGGGCGGTTGTCACGCAGAAAGATATCCCCGACTACGCGCGGATGCTTGGTGTTCCCGCGCGCCAGGAAGGTTGGGTAAGCCGCCACGGGCACCCGCTTACGAATCCTGATGCAGAAGGCGTCTTTCGGTGTCCGGAGAGCGGATGGCGTTATCGGGAAATCGAGCCCGGGCATCTCGTCTGTATCGACTGGAATGAAGATCGTCCGCTTTCGACATGAAGTTGGATGTTCTTCACTCTTCAATCAAAACAGCGGCGCTGAGCGCGTGGTCGTCGGTGGGTCCCGCCTGCACGCGTGCGTAGAGCCCGCATGCCTCGCCGGCAACCAAAAATACGCCGTGGTTGACGCTCTCGCCGTGCGGACCCTCGTGCGCTTTGAAATATCGTTGCGCAATCCACCGGCCTTTCCGCGCATGGGCAAGGGATGCGCGCCACATCTCGTCGGTTACGGCACGGCCGACAATCACTTCGTCACCCTCGGCACCGTAATCGCTTTTCAAAACCCACTCGGCTTTCTCTCTCTCGAGCTGCTCTCTGTCAAAGGCCTCGAGCCTGCGCGTGATGGGCACGTGCCTATGGATGACCTCCTGCGCATCACACGAAAAACGATCCATCTGTTCCCACATGAATGCCATTGCACGCTTGTTCTGCGGCACCACGGATCCGAATGGATTGACGATCGCGCATGACCCATCCAGCATTGCCGAAAGCACGGCACGCATCGCTTGCTCGAGAGGCTCCTTGTCCGCGAGCTCTTCATCGTCCCATGCGCTCGTGCGCTCACCCCACCAGTCCGTTTTGTAATGACGGAGCATCAGCGAGATGGGGTCGCCGAAGAGCGTGAGTCCCCGCTCGTCGTGACAGAGGTTGTAGGGTGAGCCGACGGCGATTTCCCACCCGCGCGCCTCGAACGTCTTCCTGTACAAGCGCACGAGTGACAGATCTTCGGGGATCTCCGTCGGGTAAACGATGCCCGCGCGTCTCTGGACTGCGCGCGTCGTGACCATTTCGACGAGCGATTCCGCCATGTCTGCGAAGCGCGCAGGGAGATCGCGATTGGGGTCGATCGCGTCCGGATTCGACGAGGAATGGAGCTCACCGAGGACAACGGCCTCCGCCTCCCCGGTTGGTGTGTCGCAATTGAGTTCGGCGAATTTCAAATCATTGTCTGTGACGAACACATCCGCGCGCGCAATACCGTGCCAGAGCGGCTGCGACGCGAGCCACATCGCTTTCTGAAATGGAGAAAGGCAAAAGAACGAATCGAGCAGCGCCGGCTCATCCGCCACGAGCAGACAGAGCTCATTATAAATTTCGGCCACGGCCTCTGCAGCGCGATACATCCCGTGCATGGTTGCTCGCGACAAGATGACGGGCTCCTCACGAAAGCGCGGTTCACCCCCAAGCCACGGATCGGTGACGAGCCCGTTGGTGACGAGGCGGCGAGCGAAGTCGTCGTAAGCCATCGATTGATTGGACTCTTAGACGAGTTGTGCCACGGCAAGCGCAGTCGCGACGTACGTTGTGGCCTCGAGCGCGCCGAGTCCGCCATTTCGCTCGATGCCCACACCCGTATCGAGCCGTCCGCCGCGAATCGACAGAGGGGCGCCGAGTAAGATCGATTGCACGAAGAGTTGTCGTACGGGGTAGAGCGCAAAGGCGAGTACGAGGATCGCGCCGTAGCTTTTCAGCGATGCGCCCCAACTGACGAAGTCGCCTTCGAGCGCGCGGCCGACGATGATCGCGACGGCGATGGTGAGGCCCGCGTAGCTCAACGCGGCGGCGAGGTTCTCGCCGTGGATTTGCTCGGAGTCGTCGTACGTGGTGAGCACGCGGAAGAGCGAGACGAACACCCAGAGCGTCGCGATTGCGATGACGAAGAAGAGCAGCGAGATCCCCACGTCTCGAAGCCGCGTTCCTGCGATGGCATTTGCGGCGATGATTCCCGTTGCGACGAAGTGTGAGCCCGCGGCAAGCCCCGCGGCGACGTTTCCGCGATCGAGTTCTGCAGGCAGACGAGCACGAAGCAAGAGGCGTGTGCCGAGCTCGCCCATGAGCGCCGCAAGTGCGACGCTGAGTATGCCGAAGCCCGCCACCGACGCGATGTCGTGCGCAAGGTGTTGTCCCTCGACGCAATTCTTTACGATGGATGCCGACACGAGGAAGACGCCGAGCACTTGCCCCACGTGAAGAAGGTGTTGCGCGGCATTGTCTTCAGCGAAACCTTTGGCGACCGTCTTTTGGGGCGAACATAACCTTTGGCCGATCCGCAACACGACCAAGAGTGAGAGGGTCGTGCCGACGGCGAACGAGATCGTGTAGAGCGGCGAAAGCTCCATTCCGCGGAATCTACACTGCTCGCGGCGCGCCCGTCACATTGCCTGTGCAGGTGGCGTGTCGATGCAGCGCCCGCGAAGCGGTGCTAAGGCGACCGGCGTCATGAATTGGCCCGATAAGAGAACCGCCGGCCTCGACGCCAGTGAGAAGACGAGCTTCGGTAAAGGCGTCTTTCGCAAGTGTGATGGTTGCGGTGAGACGATGCCATCCGACTCCTTCGAACGAAACTTCGAAGTATGTCCGCTGTGCGCAAAGCACCACAAGCTTGGTGCTGCACGCTGGCGCGCGCTCTTGCTCGACGACGGCAAGCTGGAAGAGTGGGACGCGACTCTCGGGCCAACCGATCCGCTCCGCTTCTCGGACGGCAAGAAATATCCAGATCGGATTTTGGCTTCGCAGAAGTCCTCACGCGCGCGAGAAGCCATCGAGACGGGCCGCGCATCGATCGACGGCAGCCCCATTGCGTATGGCGCCTTCATTTTCAATTTCATGGGCGGCTCCATGGGCTCTGTCGTCGGCGAGAAGATCACTCGCCTGTTCGAGCGCGCCAGAGAGCAAATGCTGCCTGTGGTGCTGCTCCAGGCTTCCGGCGGCGCACGCATGCAGGAAGGCATCTTGAGCCTGATGCAAATGGCCAAGACGGTTGGCGCGCGCGAGCGTCTGCGTGAAGCAGGCATCCCGTTTTTGAGCGTGCTTCTGCATCCAACCACGGGTGGCGTTGCAGCGAGCTTCGCGCTTCTCGGCGACGTGAACATCGCCGAACCCGAAGCCCTCATCGGCTTCGCCGGGCCGCGCGTCATCGAGACGACGATCCGTCAGAAGCTGCCTAAAGGCTTTCAGCGTAGCGAGTTTCTGCTCGAGCACGGGATGATCGACCGCATCACGAGTCGCCTCGAGATGCGTAAGGAGATAGGTCTGCTCGTTCGGCATCTTGGGACCTCCGCCGTGCAACGCAGCGGCGGAGTGACCGCGCCCGCAATTCATGGGCACTAGGGCGTGTCTGCAGACCGTCGCGAGTGACACGTCAGGCGACAGGCTCGCAGGCGTACTCGGTTCCCTTTACGCACGCGTACCGCTCGGCATGCGCCTTGGTCTCGATGCGATGCGTGCAGTATGCACGAAAGCGGACCACCCGGAGCGGCGCTTCGAAATCGTTCACGTTGGAGGAACGAACGGCAAGGGTTCGACGTGCGCGATGGTGGAGTCCATGGCGCGCGCGGCGGGCAAGAAGACGGGCCTGTACACCTCGCCGCACCTTTGCCGGTTCGCGGAGCGCATCCGCATCAATGGTGCACCGCTGGACGACGCATCGCTCACGAACGTTCTCGAGCGTGCGCTCGACGTCGGCAAGGATCTGTCGTTCTTCGAGACGGCAACGCTCGCGGCGTTCATGGCGTTTGCGGAGCACGGGGTAGATCTCGCGGTCATGGAAGTCGGCATCGGAGGCCGACTCGACGCAACGAACGTCATCGAGCGATCCCGCGTCTCGGCCATCACGCGCGTTGCTTTCGATCACATGGACCGGCTCGGAAACACGCTCGAAGCGATCGCCGTGGAGAAGGCCGGAATTGCCAGGCCCGGAACGCCGCTCGTCATGGGTGACATGGCTCGCGAGCCGCGCGCCATCATCGAGCGCGAGGCTCGGGTGATCGGCGCCGAGATGGTTGGCGTGGAGTCACGAACGTGCGAACTGCAAGCATTTTTCGCGCGCCATGAGAGGCTTCCAGGCAGATACCAGGCTGCGAACGCCGACGTTGCATGGGTGGTTGCCGATCTGTTGGGCATCGACAATTTCGCGAAAGCCACCGGGCTTGCGCGCGCACGATGGCCGGGGCGTTTCGAGCGCATCGATGCACCCGATGGTTCCTATCTTCTCGACGGCGCGCACAACCCTGACGGCGCAGCGGCCCTCGTCGCGAGTCTTACCGCAGCGAGAGAGCAGGTATCGGTGCTCGTCTTTGGCGCAATGGCGGACAAGGCGTGGTCCGAGATGCTCGACATGCTGGCGCCTCTTGCTCGCGCGCGCGTCTACGTTTCGCCAATGGGACGTGCTCCCGCCGATCCTGCCGCGATCGCGGCTCGCCATCCCGGGCAAACGGCGCGGGATGTGAGAGATGCGCTTGCCCGCGCTCGCGCGATCGCTTCGCCCCACGGCCTCGTCCTCGTGACGGGCTCACTCTACCTCGTCGGACAAGCACGGGCGAAAATCCTTGGGCTCGCTCAAGATCCGCCCGTCGCGCTCTGAGAGCATGTTCGCACGAAACTTTGGAGAGAGTGCAGATATCGGTATCTTCCGCGAAGCCATGCCGAGCTTCGATATCGTCTCGAAAGTGCAGTGGAACGAAGTCGACAACGCGCTCAACCAAGCTCAAAAGGAAATCGCGCAAAGGTTTGACTTCAAGGATACGGAGACCGAGCTCGAGAAGAATGACGCGGGTATCGTCGTTCGTTCTTCCAGCTTGGACCGCGCCCGAGCCGGTCTCACGGTGCTGCAGGAAAAACTCATCAAGCGCAAAGTGAGCCTGAAGTTTCTCCACGTTGACGACCCGAAACCGACGGCCAAGGGTGGCTCGCGCATTCAGGTCAATATCAAAGAGGGCATCGAGGCCGATCCCGCCCGCAAGATCGTGACTGCGATCAAAGAGTTGAAGCTCAAGGTGCAAGCCGCCATCCAGGAGGCACAGGTGCGCGTGACGGGCAAAAACAGAGACGATCTCCAGAAGGTGATCGCACTCGTTCGCAATCTCGATCTCGGTATCGAGATCTCGGCCGGCAACTTCAGGGATTGATCATGGCAGACGACATGACCACGACGGGCAAGAGAAAAAGCAACACGAAGAGGATGAGCGGCGATACCGCCGTGAAGAAATCTGGAGGTGCGCCGCCCGTTCGCAACCTCTTCGGAACGGATGGCATCCGTGGCATTGCCAATGAAGCTCCCATGACGCCGGAGTTGGCGCTTCTGCTCGGCAAAGCCGTCGCACACGTTGCAGGCCGCAACAAAGCCCACACACCACGCGTGCTCATTGGCAAAGACACGCGACTGTCGGGTTACATGATCGAGCAGGCGATTGCAGCCGGTATCTGCTCGATGGGCGCGCGCGTCATCCTCTGCGGGCCCATCCCCACACCTGCCGTCGCACAACTCACCGTCAGCATGCGCGCCGACGCCGGTATCGTCATCAGCGCAAGCCACAACCCCTACCAAGACAATGGCATCAAGATCTTCGGTGGGGATGGCTTCAAGCTTCCCGACGAGCAGGAGGCCGAAATCGAGCGTCTGATGGAAAGCGACGCGGCGCTCTCACCTCGCCCCACGGGGCCTGGCATTGGCAAGGCTTCACGCCTCGACGATGCCGGCGGCCGCTACGTTGTTTTCGCGAAGACCACGTTTCCGCGTGGCCTTACCCTCGACAACGTTCGCGTCGTCATCGATGCCGCGCATGGTGCTGCATACAAAGTCGCTCCGCTCGTCTTCAGCGAGCTTGGCGCCAGCGTGACAGCCATAGGCGTCAAGCCAAACGGAGTTAATATCAACTTAGATAGCGGCGCGCTCCACCCTGACAAAGTCCGAGCCGAAGTCGTCAAACGCGGCGCCCATATCGGCATTGCTCTCGACGGAGATGCTGACAGGCTCATCGTCATCGACGAGAAGGGTCAGATCGTGGATGGCGATGTCGTGATGGCCATGTGTGCATGCCGCATGCTCGCCGACGGAGAACTCGAAAAAAAAACGCTCGTCGCGACCGTCATGAGCAATCTTGGTCTCGAGCGCGCAATTGGCGACAAGGGTGGCAAACTCGTACGCACGCAGGTCGGTGATCGCTATGTCGTCGAAGCCATGCGCGCAGGGGGCTACAACCTTGGTGGTGAGCAGTCAGGCCATCTCATCTTTCTCAATCACGCTTCCACGGGGGATGGTGTCGTCGCGGCACTCCAAGTGCTTGCCATCATGGTGCAGGCCGACCGCCCGCTCTCCGAGCTCGCCAAAGAAGCCATGGAACGCGTCCCACAGGTACTCGAGAACGTGACGTTGAGCGAGCGCCGCCCACTCGAGCAGATGCGTCAGCTCTCGGCCTGCAGCATGAGAGTGAAAGACATTCTCGGCTCGGAAGGCCGCGTGCTCATTCGCTGGAGCGGAACGGAACCGAAACTCCGAATCATGCTGGAAGGCCCCGACGAGAGCCGTTTGCATCAATGGGCATCCGATCTCGCGGACGCCGCCCGCAAGGACATGCGCTGAAGGGGATTCCCTCTTCTATCCCTTAATCTCCGACATATGTATTGCGCGCACACGGTTTTATCTCGTTGCCGTGAAATGCGCATGACGATCGCACAGAATCCATGCACAATGCATCATCGCATGAGCAGTCTGAATCAAATGAAGAGCACCAAACCTCCGAGCACGGTGCCCGGCCACAAACAAGCCGACATCCTTCTCGTCGACGACGACGATCTCGTGCTTCGTGCGGTCGAGCGCATACTCGTCACCGGTGGCTACACCGTTGTGAAAGCCTATGACGGCCAGGTTGCAACACGCGAGGCCATGTCCGGCAATTATGGTGTCATCGTCTCGGACATTCATATGCCGGGTGTCAAGGGCACGGAATTGCTGGACGTCCTGCGCTCTTACGGCAACGACGTGCCTGTCGTCCTGATGACCGGCTCACCCACGTTTGAGACGGCACGCGACGCCGTCGATCTCGGCGCCGTGACGTATCTCACCAAACCCATTGATCGCGACGCCCTCTTGCGTGCCGTTTCTCGTGCGCGGAAGATCGTGCGCAAGCCGCGCCCGTCGCTGCCGGAGATAGATCAAGCAGCGAGCTTTGAGCGCGCGATGGATTCGCTCTGGATGGCCTATCAGCCAATCGTGTCGATGACGGCGCATGGTCCCATCGCGTACGAGGCACTCGTTCGAAGTCAGGAGCCCGGCTTTCTCGGTCCAGGTCCGCTGTTCGCGTATGCGGAGAAAGCCGGTCGCCTTCCGGACCTCGGTCGTAAAATTCGCCAGTTATGCGCAACTGCGGTGACCGAGGTGCCAGACGGCATGATGCTTTTCGTCAACGTTCACGCCGACGATCTGTCCGACGTCGAACTCTTCTCCCCGTTGAGCCCGCTGTCCGAGCACGCGGATCGCGTGGTGCTCGAGATCACCGAACGGGGGGCCATCGAAGAAGTCCGTGATGTCGTCGATCGAGTCACGCGCCTTCGTGCGCTTGGATACCGCCTCGCCATCGACGATCTCGGTGCGGGTTATGCGGGCCTCAGCAGCGTCGCGATGCTCGAGCCGGATTTCGTGAAACTCGACATGAGCCTCACGCGCGATCTTGCATCCTCGCCTGTTCGAATGCGTCTCGTTGGATCGATGGTCGATGCATGTCGCGATGTCGGCATGCGTCTCGTCGCGGAGGGAGTGGAAACCGTCCAGGAGCTTCGAGCATTGTGCGAACTTGGATGCGACTTGCTCCAGGGTTACCACTTCGCGCGGCCGAGCCCGGACTTCGTTCACGTCACCACCTCTCTTTGAGGTTCCCCCGTGGCAGGCACGGGGGCCTGCCCCTACAATCGACAATTCGTAGGGGCGGCCCCCCGTGGCCGCCCGCCCCGTTTATGGTGGTGCCGGCACGAAGCGAGAGTCTTTCCAGACGAAGCGCCGCGAGCCGTCACAAAGTCGCTTGATGAGTTGCTTGTCGAGAGTGTCGTACTCGCTGGCCATTGTCTTGGGATCGGGCCGCTCGCGCCCTCGTTCGCTCAGGGCCAAGAGCGCACCCTTGCAGTGTACAAGTTCTGGGGTCTCCGCGCGGTCCTGCACGGTGGCCGAGTTGCCGTCGGGTGCAAAGGCGACTTCGAGTGCGAGCAGTTGGTCGGGCCCTTCGAGCGGGTCGATGGCAATGGGGACGTCGAGCACCACGACGGGGTTGTTGCTCCGCACGACGCGGGTACGCTCACGCACGACCATGCGTGAGACTTTGCGGCTGCCGAATACGTGCTCGACCTCCTGGCATGAGAGCGCCGTCTCGTTCGACGCACCGATGAGGATGCTTCGGCACGAGCCGCTCGTCAGTGATGCCTTGGAGGCTTGCTTCGCGTCCACGCCTCGCTCGGTTAGCCACGCGGTGGGATCGACGAACAATGGCGCGCCGTCCACGGGCACGAAGCCCTCCTGCGCCGGCGCCGTCGAAGCCTCCGCCGCCTCGCTCGGCGGACTTGCCTCGATGGAATGACTGTTCGCCGTCCTTCGGGAGCAGCCCGACAGAAGGGTCAGAACCAGAAGGGGGGTACGGAGATTCATGTAGGACTGACGCTTCGACCCCCTTGAGCACAAAATAACGGGTAGGCAACCGAAATTCTGACTCCCCTGGGCATCCGCAAGCCGGTCCAAACCGACCCATTTGACCCCCTGGGCATCCGCAAGCCGGTCCAAACCGATTCATTTGACCCCTTTGAGCATCTTCGGGTCGGTTCGGACCATGCGACGCGGCGGCACCAGATGCGAAGGTGAAGATCGCCGCACCCGCGCGCGCTTCTTGCTTCGGTTCATCCGCCGTACCATCGTCCTCGCATGACGAGCAACGCGCCCCCCACGTCTTCCTCACGAGGCATCGATTCCTCGGAAGCCTCCTCTCCACGCCTTCTTGCCTCTCGCTTGGAGATGCTCGACGCCGCTTCCGCCGTCGCCCTCGCGGAGGCCGCTGCTGGTAGCCACATGCTTGGTGGTCGTGGGCACAGTGCGCCTGCCGACGCGCTGCTCACGGAGGCTCGCGAAGCGGCCGAGCGCGGCGAGCGCGTGGCCGTCATCGCGAAGGTGTCTGCACTTGCGAGCGCGCGCGAGTCGATGAAGAAGACGGCGCAGGCGCGGCTCGGAATCGTTGCACATGCCATGGCGGGTCTCGGCAGCGAGGATCTTGCGGCGCTCCTCGACGTTGGTTGGGGCATCCTCTGCGCCGCGGGACCGGAGGACTCGTTCGATCTCACGCTCATCGCACGTCGCGCCGCCGAGGACTCGGGTGTGCCGTTCGTCGTCGTGCACGCGATCGGTCAGGTGGGGCAGGGGACGGGCAAGGTCGTCGCGATGGTCTCGCTCCCCGTGGAGAAGGCGTGCAACGAGTTCGTGGGTGTCGCTTCGAGACTCAAGCCGCGAAGCGACCCTGGCCACCCATCGCTCGCGCCCGTCAGCGAGCGATCGTTTGCCGAGCGCGTGCCCTTCGCACTCGGCAGTGCGTTTCGCGAATACAGTGCCATCTCGGGTCGCCGTCACGACATGGTCGACAGGGTGCCGCTCGGCGAGGCACCGATCATGCTCGTTGGCCTTGGACCCGTTGGCGACGCGCTGACGTCCGCCACCGGCGAGCTCCGCGCGCGTGGCTACGACGTGGGAGCCGTGCATGTCACGTCGCTCCGGCCATTCCCGGGAGCGCGCCTCGTCAAGTCGCTCACGCGCGTGCTCGCCGTCACGGTCCTTGAATCTTCCGACGAACCGTTTTCCAACGGCGGTGTTCTCGCGCGCGAGCTCAAGTCCGCCTTTGCCGACGCCCTCACGTGGGCTCCCGGGTTTCCAGGAATTGGCAGCATCCCCAAGCTCTTCGTCGGCGTCACCGGCCCGTGGTTCGACGTCGACGATCTCGCAGCCGTTTGCGACAACATGCTCGCCGACGAACGTGGCAAGAGAAGTTTCTCTTTTGCCGACACGGATCACTCGATCCCGCGTCAAGCGCGGCGCAAGGATGCGGATCCCGGATCGCTCGCGGTGCGCTGGGTCCTCGATGACGTGGCGGTTGCCGAGGCTTGTCTCGCCGTGACCGCGTCGTCGCTCGCGAAGGCGCTCGGCATCCGCACGCAAGGCATCGTTGTGTCGCGCGATTCGGTGGTGACGGTCGACGTCTTCGCGACGCGCGATCACGCACGCGGAGCCATGGCACGTCGTGCACCGCGCCTCGTGCTCGCGACCGATCAGCGCGTCGAATCGTCGGAGTCTGCACCTGCCCTCGGACTTGGCGGCGTTCTCGGTGTCGTGTCGGATCACGGCGAAGCAGTGTCCGCGCTTTCCGACGGCGTACGCGCGATCCTGCGCGAGCGGCGCGCGCGCACGATCTCGCTTGCCATTGGCACTTCGGGCGTCGACGCCACCTTTGCGGTCGCTGCCACGTGCGCGGGCAGCGCGCTTGCGGCCGCGTCGCGCGGCCCGGCGAGCGTCGACTCCGGCGTCGTCATGCGCGTCGTTGCCGAGGTCCTCGCCGAGCACGGCATCACCGACCCGATCCCCCTCGCGGAGCGCGCACGTCGCGCGTTCGAGACGACGGTGGGTGCGTTCGACGCTGCGGCGCGTGTCGAATCTGGCAGTTTCGCCGTGCGATGACGAACTTCGCGCGTGTCATGGGGCTAGCCCGGATAATTCACGACGACTCCACTCAGACGAGCCGATCCCTTTGCTGCGAAGGACGTACGGCGCTTCTCGGACCTGCGGCGTACGTACAGTACGCCTCGGTCCTGCGATGCGGCG